>CAYWHV010000108.1:0-7677 GCA_964458045.1 uncultured Methanospirillum sp. | reverse complement strand
ATTATGGAGAGATGATTTATTATTGCCGGATAAACAATTATGGAAAATTTTGCAAAATATTCTAACCTAACGAGGAAATCATGGATTCAGGCGAATTAAAGATTGAATGGGCACGACAGTACATGCCTGTACTCAATGCCATATCTGAACGATTTAAAAAGGAAAAGCCATTTGCTGGAAAAGTCATCGGAATGGCTTTGCACGTCGAAGCAAAAACCGCAAACCTTGTCAGGACACTTGCAGATGGTGGTGCAACTGTTCACATTACCGGGTGCAATCCCCTCTCTACCCAGGATGATGTGGCAGAGGCCCTGGGGAAAGTCCCGAATGTATACTGCTATGCAAAACGCGGATGTTCGGTTGATGAATATTATAAGGCGATAGATACGGTCCTTGATGCAAAACCAGTCATTACCATAGATGATGGTATGGATCTGATCCATCGTCTCCACACCGTCAGGCAGGATGTTCTATCCGGTGTAATCGGTGGGTGCGAGGAGACTACCACCGGTATTCATCGTCTGCGTGCAATGGCTGCAGAAGGAAAACTTCTCTTCCCTGTCGTTGCAGTCAATGATACCCCGATGAAACATTATTTTGATAATGTGCACGGGACCGGCGAGAGTGCTCTGACCGCAATCATGGCTACCACGAATTCACTCATAGCTGGAAAATGGATCGTAGTAGCAGGATTTGGTTTTTGTGGAAGGGGCCTTGCACGAAAAGCCTCAGCGCTTGGTGCAAAAGTTATTGTGACAGAAATAGATCCACGACGTGCTCTTGAAGCCCATATGGAAGGATTCCATGTTATGTCCATGCAGGAGGCCGCCCGGGTTGGTGATATCTTCATAACCACGACCGGAAACCGGGATGTTATTACCGGTGAGCATATGGCTGTCATGAAATCCGGAGTTATCCTTTCAAATGCCGGGCACTTTAATATTGAGATTGATGGCATCTGGCTCGATTCCCATGCTGATACGATTGAGGAACGTGATGGTATTCACTCGTATCATATCGGTGGAAAAGTTATCCATTTACTTGCAGAAGGACGTCTTGTCAATCTGGCAGTTCCAAAAGGAATGGGTCATCCGATAGAAGTTATGGATCTCTCATTTGCATTGCAGGCACTCAGCACCGAATACCTGGCCCTGCATCATGCTGAATTAAAGCCTGATGTCCACCAGGTCCCTGATGAGATTGATCGGATAGTTGCATCCTACAAACTTGCATCCCTGAATCTTTCCATTGATTCATTAACAACAGGTCAGGAAGAATACATGGGAAGCTGGGACCACGGAACCTAAAAAAAATTAATGAACATATTTTCCTTTTATTGAAGCTGCAATTTTTGTGTCTAGATTGGCTGCTTTCTGAAAGCACATAAACGCCTCTTTTTTCAGTCCGGCATCTTCAAGGATAACTCCCTTGTTGAGAAGTGCTCCGACATGTTTCGGATTTAGCTTCAGGGTCTTGTCATAACATTGCAGGGCTTCTTTATGCCTGACCAGGTCTGTGTAAATCAGCCCCATGTGGTACCACGCTGATGCAAATGATGGATCAACACTGGTAGCCTGAGTAAATGCCTGTAATGCTTCAAAATATTGTTCAAGCTGACGATGAATCAGCCCTTTATTAAAGTAGGCTTTTGCGTGAAATTTGTCGAGCTCAATCACTTTGTCATATGAGTGAAGTGCTTCATCGTAATTTTTCGCTTTATGAAGAATAAGTCCCCGGTTAAACCATGCTTCAGTATTATGTGGATTTCCGGCGATTGCGTGTTCATAATATTCGAGGGCATCACTGTGCCGTTTCAGTTTATGGAGACATAATGCCCGGTTCTTCATTGCATCAAGGTGTTTTGGATTAATCTTTAAGGCATTGTCATAGCATTGTAAGGCCTCATTGAATTTTCCAAGTTTATAAAAACACAGTCCTCGCAGACTCCAGGTGTCCGGGTTCCACTTATCAAGAAGAAGACTTTTCTTTGTTGCATCAAGGGCTTCTTCAACTTTTTTCATCTTCAATAGAAGATCGGCCCTGGCAAGCCATACGCTGACCTCACGAGGCTGAATCTCTAAAAGTTTCCCTGAACTCTGAAATGCTTCCTGAATCCGCTCCATCCTGATAAGGCTTCGAATTTTATATAGCCAGGCTGATAAATTTCTTTTATCAAGTTCCAGCACTTTATCAAAAGCACTCAGTGCTTCGTAAAATTGCTTATCTTCAAAGAGGCAGATTCCCCTGTTCAGCCGGAGATTGAGATCTTTTGGACTGAGCTGAATTGCATAATCAAAAGCATTTCCCGCTTCTTTGTACCGCTTCAGGTTTTTCAGACAGTATCCTTTATAAACAAGAGCGCGAAGTTGTTTTTTATCATCTTTTATGACCCGGTCAAAACATTCAAGGGCCTTATCATCCTGATGAAGATGAAAGAGACTGTATCCCTTAAAGAGCCAGGCCCTTATTTGAAATGGATCCTTCGCGATTACCTTATCAAAGCATATGATTGCTTCTTCGTATTCCTTCCGGTTATGATGAATAAACCCTTTATAGAGCCATGATAGTGTAAGGTCTGGTTGAATGGTCAGGGATTTTTCGATGAAAGGATATGCCTTTTCAAATTCTCCGGCCTGGACCAGATTTACTGCGGTGATGTAACAGACATTTCCAAGATCTTCCTGAGATAAAAATCTCTCAGTACTCTCTTTTTTTTCTGTTACATCCTCAGGAATCTCCTCAGAAATTTCAATCGCTTCTATCTGTTCATCAGATATGGATGTGTCAAGAACAGTACCTGCTGCAAAATCCTCTTCAGCAGGAGTTATCTCTTCATTCTCACCGGTTTCAGTCTCTTCAGTAACTTCTGTTGCTAATGGTTCAGTGTCTGAAGAAACCGGTTCTTCTGCATTTGCTATTGCCGTTGCGATCTCTTTAACTGTTGTCCGTTCAGGTTCGGTGAGTGTTGAATCCGGTTCAATGACTGCAATCTCCTCTGCTTCGTCATCATCCGCAAGCTCAGGTTGTGTCTCTGGTTCTTCTGCCTGAGTGGTTTCCGGCTCAACCGGTGCTTGTCCAGCTTCTGGTTTTTCTTTTGCTTCTGACTGCTTAAATGATGAAACATCCCGGGAAAGAAAAGAGAGCATCTGCTCAAACTGCTCTGCGGATATCTCTCCTTTTGCAAAGCGTACCTGCAGAATTTTTATGGGATCTTCATCTGACATCGATCACCCTGAATAGGAACACTCGTCTATAATACCCATTAACAATTAACCGGTTATCTATTTATGCATTGCAGAGACCTGTGTTCGTGAACCTGCTACAAGATTATAAGATCCCTTTTTCGGATTCCATCGTACACGAACTTCAGAAATTTTCAAAATATCTCCATACTCTGTTTTTTTGGCTGCTTTTATCTCATCTGTCTTCAGAGAACGGGGAATTATGAGATAGACTTTTGCCCTTCCAGATCCATCACATATGAGAAATATGGCAAATTCCCGGTTACCAATGTCCATTGACATCTTTGCCCCGGCGACAGTGACTGTTTCACCAAGATAATCTTCCAGTTCTCCGAGTGGGATGGTCCCTTTTAAAAATGATTCCGGAATAACCGGAGCAAGAGGTTTTTTTGTGAGAATGCTATAGGAGAATTTTATATCGGTATTCATAAACCGATAGCCATCCTGACCCTCACCTAACATCTCCATCAGTCTTGGTGGCTTTAATTCGGAAAGTTCTGCAAAGGACCAGCAGGTATCCGGAGAACATGATCCTGAATAAAGATATCTGCATGGACCAAAGAGAAATAATCCTGATTTCTCAAGATTTTTCTGAAGTATACGCAATTCTGTTGAATGTCTAAGTTCTGCAGGTTCTACCAGAATGAGAAATCCATCATCCGCTAATGATGAACAATATTTTTTAAGGAGCTCTGCTTTTTCACTGCTGCTCTGTCCGGGAAGTTCGGCCATGACATTCTGGCAGGTGATCATGGAATAGGTATCTGGTTTTTGTGGATTCCATGTCCTGATATCCGCATGGTGCACCAACTCCATTTTTACTGGCGAATCAGATGCAAATTCAGGAACAAGGAATTTTAATGCCTCTATGAATTCTTCAGACTGCTCTATGGCATCAATGGAAAGGGTTCCTTTCTTCCTTTCTTTCATAAACCATGTGAGAGCGAGCGGTACAACTCCTGGACCGGTTCCAAGGTCAAGAACTTTGAGGTTTACTGGAAGAAGACCGGATTTATCTAATCTTTGAATGATATAGTGAAATTGGATTATGTAACCCGGAGCCTGATAGGCAAGATATGCGAAAACATCATATCCTCTCCCATATTTTGCATGTGGGTTTTTATTCCAGTACCCGGCTTTCTGAGCAAGGATTGATTGTCTGATTCGTTCAAGAGACGTCGGAGTATCAAGTGGTTTTCCTGTTTTGTTTTCAATATATTTTTCAATTAATCGTTCCAGCCGGGAAGGAATTTTTAATAACTTTTTTTTATACGTGACCGGTTTTAGAGTCTTGTGTTGATTTTGTGGTTTTGATTCACTGTCTTTTTTCTTTTTTCTGGAATTATTTTTTTTATGGAATTTTGAGAAAGGGTTGTCTGAATTCATATGTATCAAAATTGGTATGTGATAGGATCTTCTACGAATGAATAGATAAACCAACTGCAGGTGTTTCGTAATCTTTTATAGAAACCTGGATGATTACAGATCTTACCCTATGCCCTCAATAAATCTGCCTCTTTTTTAGATGGAGGTATTTCAATCCAGTTATAAGGCAGAATAATATAGTCTGAGTCACAATATCCTTTCATATGGATCCATCAACTGATCCTGAATCATCACGTTCAATATCCGGTCTCATGGTCGTAGATGATGATGAGGACATATTATTTACCGTACACTCTTTATTTAGAAAACGTTCGTTTCCTGTTTTTCTGGCGCATTCCGGAAAAGAATGTCTGGATTATCTGGAAAAAGGATTCAAAGGGGTGATTTTAATGGATATCATGATGCCAGGTCTTGACGGATGGGAAACAATTCAGGAGATTGTAAACCGGGACCTGATGCATGATCTGATCATCTCCATGTTTACTGCTAAGGATGTTCCGGATACTTCCCTTGATCACCTGAAAGAATATGTTTTTGACTATATTACCAAACCTTTTGAACCTGAAAACCTCATCGCGCTGGTTGATGATTACATAACTATGCTGGATTAATGCGGTACATTTAATGAATATCCTCATTATAGGCTCTTCAACAGGTGGCCCGAGAGTAATTTTTGACATATTTACTGGTATACCTGCTGTTCCCATGGCAATCGTAATTGTGCAACATATGCCGGAGTCTACAACCTCCCGGTTTGCACGAAGACTCTCCCAGCTCAGCACCATGGACGTTATCGTCCCGAAAGGTGGAGAAGTGTTAAAACATGGTTCACTCTATGTCACTCCTGGTGACAATCACCTGATTCTAAAAAATAATGATACTATAGTGCTTGAAAAATCAGAAAAGGTAAATTTTGTCCGGCCATCAGTAGATGTTACCATGTTGTCCCTGACTCCTGATCCAAGACATTCATACTACGGGATTATTTTATCAGGTATGGGCAGTGATGGAGCGCAGGGCCTCTCATATATGAAGAAGATTGGAGCACAGGTTTTTATTCAGGATCCAGATACCTGTACTATTAAAAGTATGCCAGAAGCTGCATTTCGCCAAACAGATGTTGATCGGGTTTTTTCTCCGGAAGAGATTCACAATTTTATTATCTCAATAAAATAAAGTTAGGAAATTTCTCTTAAAGTAAAGATTTCCATCTCTTTTCTCATGTTATTGACTGCATCATCAATCAGATTAATAATTCCATTAATCTGTGATACCACTGCCAATGCTTCTTCACTTGTCGCTGATGACTGGGTGGCATCATCTGCGGTCCGTTTAACCAGAGTACTCATCTCATTTGCACTTGCTGTGATCTCCTCAAATGAGGCTGCCTGTTGTTCAGTAGCCTGTGCAATGGTCAGCATCTTCTGATTAATATCATCAACAGCCGTTGTAAGTTCTGTGAAAACATTGAGTGTATCTGATAATGCACTGTTTCCTTCAACAACTGCTTTTCCTGCTGCCTCAATTGCATGTGCTGCACTATCGGATTTTCGCTCCAGACCCATGATCATGTCAGCGATTGATTCAGCAGATGTTCGTGACTCCTGTGCCAGGGCTTTTACTTCAGAAGCTACGACTGCGAAACCTCGTCCTGCTTCTCCGGCCCGGGCAGCTTCAATTGCTGCGTTTAATGCCAGAAGGTTTGTCTGGTTTGCTAAATCTGTGATGATATTGACAATTTTTCTTATCTGATCCATCTCACTTCTGATAGCTCCGATGATCTGCTCAACTTCAGAAGAAGATCTGGTGATACTCTCCATTCCTTTGTCAGCGGCGCCTGCATAATCAGTACCCTTCTTTGCAAGAGTATTTGCACCCTCACTCAGTCTGGCCACTGCATCAGCATTTGCAGAAATGTCACTTACCATTATGGTAAGGTCAGCCATTGCACGAAGAACCTGGTCAATCCCATCTTCAGCTTTGGAGGCATTCATCGAAGTTTCTTCAGCATTCTGAGCTATTTCACGAGCACCTTTGCTGACATCCTCAACTCCAAATTGGGCATTAGATGAATGCTTTGAAAGTGATTCAATCTCCTCGTTCAGATTATCGATCGTCTTTGAGATCTCTGTTCCGATGGTATCAAGTGAATTTCTGAAATCAGCAAATTCCCCTTTTACCAGTATTTTTGAATCAAAGGATGTTGCCAGATTACAGTGGGCATATTCTTTTGCAACCCTCATTGCCTCTTCAATAGGTTCGACAACTGCATCGAGCGTTTCATTTATTCCTTTGACAAGGGTTGCATACGATCCCTGGTGCCGGTTAATATCTGAACGGGTATGCAATTCTCCTGCGGTTGCAGATTCCGATAAGAGATTCACGTCATCAATCAGAAGGCTGATTGCATCAATACACTGGTTCAGGTTATTCTTGAGCTCATTGAAATCGCCATGGTATTCTTCTGTAATCCGTGGTGGCAGATCTCCCTTGCTGATACGGTCAATGTATTCAGCTGCAAGATTTAAGGGGCTAATATAGGTATCAAGCATATTGTTTAAGCTTTTAATCATATTGCCATGATATCCGGAGTATTTTGAAGGATCTGCCCTGACATCCAGTTTACCCTCCATACCTGCTTTTGTCAGTAACTGGATATCTGCTCCCCGCATCTGGATAACATCAATGAGTGCGTTGAGATTATTCTTGATCTCATTGAAATCTCCATGGTACTCTTCAGTGATCTTTGGCGGAGTATCACCTTTACTAATCCGGTCAATATATTCAGCGGAGACATTAATCGGGCCGATATATGCGTCAAGCATGTCATTGATGCCTTTAATCATCTTTCCGTTCTCTCCCGGATAGCGGGAATGATCTGCTCTGACGTCTAGTTTCCCATCAAGTGCTGCTTCGATAAGCATCTTAATGTCATCGTTTCTCATGTGTACGACATCAATGAGGGCATTGAGATTATTTTTGATCTCATTGAAGTCTCCGTGATACTCCTCAGTGATCTTTGGCGGAATATCTCCCTTACTAATCCGGT
>CAYWHV010000107.1:4664-7711 GCA_964458045.1 uncultured Methanospirillum sp. | reverse complement strand
CCTTCATCGCCGGTATTGTGTGGCTTATTGCATTACAGAAATTATACACAATCGGTTGGGTAAAATCCCTCATCATTGCCGTTGTCATCTGGATTGTTACCTCAATTATCGGATGGTTCCTGCCACACCTGACCGGTCCTCTGTAAAAAATCAGTCTCTTTTTTTTCATTTTTAACCTTTTTCCGGTATCTTTAATTCATTGTATGCTGATTCTCAAGTAGCCAGAATCGGATACTTACAATTTTCTTAAAGACTGAGTGAGAGAGTAAAGAGAACTCATCAGTATTCTGTCTGGTTGTATACGGAGACATGAACATGGATTCAATCGTTGAAGAACTGATGAAACAGGTAGCTTCGGGTGATAATCTTGCTTCAATCAGCCAGTCGGTCGGTGGGGATCCGAGTGCAGTCCAGTCTGCTCTTGGAATGGCAATGCCCCTGATTTTAGGATCAATGTCGAACAATGCCTCAAAATCAGGAGGAATGGATGCAATGATGGGTATGCTCTCCCAGGTGGGCGGATCAAATCCCATGGACAATCTGAGCGGTTTTCTTGGCGGTCAAGAGTCCGGCACTTCAGGACTTGTTTCAGGCCTGCTTGGAAGTCAGCTCGGCCCGATACAGAATGCAATTGCAGCAAAGACCGGCCTTCCTCCGGCAGTAGTCGGTAAAATTCTCCAGATTGCCGTTCCTATGGTCCTTGGCCAGCTCAGTAAAATGGGTGGAGGCGGCGGTATGGACAAAAGTGGTCTTATGAATCTCCTCGGTGAACAATCAAAGATGGCAATGCAATCTTCTCCTGAGGTTGCCGACATTGCCCAGCAGCTCCTTGCATCCCAGGGAGGAAGCGGGGGCATTATGAACACGCTCAAGAACCTCTTCAAGGGATAAATATATTCACTTTTTTTGATAACAATACCAGGATGATATCATGAGTTTAATCAACCGTATGAGCACGATCATCTCCGCTAAAATGAACAAACTGATCGGGGCCATGGAAGATCCCAGGGAGACGTTGGATCTCTCGTATGAAAAACAACTGGAACTTTTGCAAAACGTAAAACGTGGAGTTGCAGAAGTGACCACGTCGAAAAAACGCCTTGAACTGCAACGTGCCAAGCTGGTACAGAGCAGTGACAAACTGGAAGGCCAGGCACGTGATGCAATTGCGGCGAATCGTGAGGATCTGGCACGGATGGCTCTTGAACGGAAGAGTGCTATCACCTCCCAGATAGAGAGTCTGGACCAGGAGATTGCAACCCTTCAGGGTGAACAGGAGAAGCTAATTGAAGCGGAAAAACGCCTTTCCACCAAGGTTGAGGTGTTCAGAACCAGAAAGGAGACGATAAAGGCACAATACTCGGCTGCCGAGGCACAGGTCAAGATCAGTGAATCGGTATCCGGCATTAGTGAGGAGATGGCTGATATCGGGCTCTCAATTGAGCGGGCCGAGGGGAAGACTGAAGAGATGAAGGCACGGTCCTTAGCCCTTGATGAACTCATCGATACCGGCGTAATTGAGGACTTTACGTCTCACGGAGATGATATTGACCGGGCACTGGCACAGGTATCTGCGAAAGGGAAGATTGATACCGAGCTTGAACGGCTCAAATCGGAGGTAGGGAAATGATCATCAGGATCATGGGCACAGGTCAGTTTGAGGTGAAAAGCAGTCTTTTTGATGAGCTGAACACCATCGATAACATGATCGTGGATTGTGTCCAGAAGGGTGATGCTGCCGGGTACCAGAAGAAATTTTCAGAACTTATCGGCCTTGTTCTCCGTGAAGGAAAGAAGCTTCCGGATGATCAGATCGTAGAGTCCTCGGTGATAATTCCCCCTGCAGATATGACCATCACCGAAGCACGGCAGATCTTCACCGGTGAAGGAATATTCAAGGGATAATCATTCGAACACTTTTTTTTCCTGGTTAATGAGTGGATCAGAGTGGGATTCCCCAGAGGGGGTACCACATCCCGATATCTTTCTCGATTGGGAGTTCTCTCTCCATCTGTGTCCGTAATCTGATTTCACCTGCATTATCTCGGTTTTTTCCGCCGGTAGGAATAAACGGATAAAATAATCCCTGCTTGAAGTTGTATACCCAGTATACCGGGTGTTCTGATTCAAACCGAAACACAGCACAGAGGAGATAGGCTCCATATCCCCGGTCTATCATGGTCTGACTGACCATGTGAATGCCGGTCACGAGATCTTCAAAGTCCGGATCCTCCAGAATTATCCAGATGTACCGGAATTCATCAACCTCAATTCTGAAGCTGCTTCCGGTATCGTGGGAACTGTAGGTCAGCAGCTCCTCAATCTCTTTTCGGGCACTCTCAAATTGCGATGATTCTATTGGTTTAAAAGAGACTGCTGCACGGATTGCCGGTTTCAGGTTATATTCAGCCTCCAGGGTCATCCGAGCGGTGGTTATTGAAAATATTTTATCTAATGTGGCTTTAGGAAGCTTCGTTGTTCCGAGGATAGACTGCATCAGGTTTTTAAGCGACATGTCCCTGTAACTCCGATTCAATCTTCTCAAGGGCAGCGATCCGCTTTTCTACCGTGGGGTGTGTTCCAAAGAGTTCCATGATGGATTCTCCTGACAGAGCGGGTATGATGAAAAATGCATTCATTCCTTCAACCTCCCTGAGATCCCGTGTTGGGACACGCTGTATCATGCCACTGATCTTCATGAGGGCCGATGCAAGCTGGGATGGTTTTCCGGTGATTAACGCAGATCCCCGGTCAGCGGCGTATTCACGGTATCGGGAGAGGGCTTTTATGAGAAGGAAGCTGACAACCCAGACCACTGCGGCCATGATGGGAACCAGGACCCAGAGGTTTTCTTTTCCGCCTCTGCCCCCACCACGGGGGATCATGAACGAGTTCCGGAAAATGAAGAATGCAACGGTTGAGATCAGGCTTGCGAGAGTGATGATCATGCTGTCCCGGTTCTTTACATGACTGAGTTCATGGGCAAGAACTGCTTCAAGTTCATCCTGGGTGAGCATTGAGCGAAGTCCGTCGGTGACCGCAACAAC
>CAYWHV010000107.1:0-4564 GCA_964458045.1 uncultured Methanospirillum sp. | reverse complement strand
CCGATTGATGCCAGTACTGCGATGAAGATGAAATATACCAGGGCAAGAAGGAACATGGTTCCAATCATTCGGATCTGGAGTCCAAGGTCCATCGGCCAGCGGATCATACCAATCATGTCTCCTGAAATTTCTCACACATACAGGAATATATACTCTCTGATAGGCAAAAAGAAGATCTGATATCTATTACACCCTCTCTTTTCTCTCAGTCCCTGGTAATTACAGATGTCTCCTGCCTGACTGCTTCCTCCATTCTGTTCTCAATGATTCCAGAAAGGTTACGAAACCGGGGGTTTATGGCTACTGAAGCCCCATCAGTGGAGAGATTGTATACGACAAGACCAGGGGTAAACCTCCCGCTTAGTGCTTCGGACAATTCATGATATACAACCGAATCAAGGTTCTTTACCACCGATGCGATAACAACACCCGGCCCCAGATATGACTGATCCGAATCAACCCCGATAATCTTCAGATCCGGCAGTTCTTTTGCTGCTGATATTGCTCCAAGACCTGACTCTCCTGCTACGGTGAAGATGATATCAGTCCCGTTTTGATACATATCCCCGGCAATTGCGGCTCCCTTCTCCGGCTGCTGGTATCCGGAGTTATCATCGGCAATATAGGTGATATTCACGAGAACCATCGGATCTTCATCTGCTGCTCCTTTCACAAACCCGTCCGTGAAGCTGTCGATAACCTGTGCCTTTCTCCCGGCGATGACTGCTATCTGCCCGGTCTTGGTCTGGTCTGCAGCAAGTCTTCCGGCAAGATAACTGGCTCCGTACATGGAGAATGAGGCGGTCTTGATGCCGGGAAGTGAGACTGGGTCAGCATCAATCACCATGACCGGAATATCCGGGTACTGCCTCTTAACTCGCTCTGCATACCCGGCCATATAGGATCCAAGCATCAGCACAGCACCGGCTTTCTTCCCGGCTACTGGATTCCATACCGGGTCAGGTTCTTCATTGGTATCTCCGGTGAAGATCTCATGAACGGTCAGGTTGAAATCCTCCCTGGCTCTCAGGATACCATGATATGCCTGGTCGGTAAACCCGAAGTCTCCCTTCTCACCATCATACACAAAGGCGATCTCTGTTCTCGGATCTTTGTTCGTATCCTGAAAGTCAGACAGATTCTGCATCGGTGAGACTATTGTATTCGTTTCTCCCTCATCTCCCCTATATCCGGGGATGTATGAATCAGAGAGAAATTCTCCTTCCTCTACCCTCCAGTGGACATACCAGGTTGTCAGGGGATCGGTTCCTGCTCTGGTATCATAATTGAGTGGTCCTGATGCACCGGAGAGGTCAGGGAGATACCCGGCCCGGATAAGCCTGATCGCCTGTGCGGTCCCCTGATCATCCCAGGGAGTATCAATATCCCTCCCCTGGACCACAGAGGTTATTGCCTCACAAATATCATCTGAAGGTTCTCGCTCCATCCTGGCAAGGGCTGCAATCCCAAGAACCAGGGCATCCCTGGTAAGAGCTGCATAATCGGATGGCATCTTCCCGAACGCTTTCTGGTACGCAACAAAAAACCCGGTTTTTTTATCTGCCGTCGGACTGAGTCCTTCAGCCCCTTCTGCATATTCTCCGGTTGTAAGAAAAGTCTCTGAACGTGCAGCATCAGTATACAGCACCTTCACGGTACTGTTTTGCGTCTTGACCAGCCTCGCAATCTCTGCAGCAAAAGATGCCCTGGCTGCAACAATCAGGTAATCAGGCTTTTTTGAAATGATATCGTTCAGAAGGCTGGAAATATCCTGCTCATCGGAAAAAAGAACTGAACCGGAATGTGAAATTCCATATTCCCTGGCATAATACAGAGACCAGTCTGCGAATGTCCTCCCGTACGTGTTATTTTCATACAAAAGGGCAACCGATTCTGCTCCCCTTTCAGTAACCAGGTCCATGATGAGCTGGGTCTGTACCCGGTCACCTCCTGTTGTCCGCCAGATATACCCTGATTCTCCAAACTGGTCTGCAATCTCTCCGGATGTTGCTGAAGGGGTTATCAGAAGTTTCTTTGCAGCAATGAAATCAGGTGCTATCTGAATGACCTCATCACTTGTTGCCGGACCAATGACCACCCGGATATCAGGGTCGGCAAGCATCTCTTTCGCAGCATCTCCAATGGGAACTGTACTGGTATCAATACTCACAAGTTCAATGGCTCCAACTCCCTCCTTTTCAAGGCCAGTAACGGTCCAGTGTAATGTCTCATAAAAGTCCATGGCACTGTCCCCTGATGCAGGAAGGAGGACCCCTATCCGATACTGGTCTGCCTGTAAAGACTCAATTCCAGGTGCATCACCAAAAACCCCGTGAGTCAGCAGTATTATGCAGAAAACAAAAATCAGCCGTGATATTTTCGAGAGGAGGAAGGTGATGTGCATAGGATTGATAATTTATTGTTTCCCCATAAAGGGGTTTCTCTTTGATAATTGAGATCGGAACAGATGACGGGCGATAATGTATGAATGCCTCCGCCTGATTCTGCACCATGTAGAATTCCTGATCAGGATGACACTCATGTATACTCTTTCGACAAGTGGTGTTCATGTTGCGATGAAATCAGGATCTTTTTTATAGTGATGCGGAGTGTGAAAGGATTATCACGGTTTATTGACCTCTAAGTTGTCGATACCTTTTAGAGAACCAGAGTCTAAGAGGATAGAAATCCAGTATAACTAATTCAGACAAATTTCCAATCAGAAACAGATCCGGTTCAAAACTCGGGAAGAAAATGGCAGATATGAATGCTCCGGAGAATGAAGAAGGGATGCAGCACAAGAGAGCCGCCCCGATATCAGTCCTGTATGTGGATGATGAGGAGGTTTTCCTTGAGATTGGAAAGGCTTTTCTTGAGCGTTCGGGAGCATTCCTCGTCGATACTCTGACCTCGGCAGAGGAGGCTTTAGAGTCCCCCCGCCTTCTCTCGTATGATGCCATCGTTTCCGATTACCAGATGCCGGGAATGGATGGCCTTACCTTTCTAAGGCAGGTTCGTTCGCAGCTTCGGACCATGCCGTTCATCCTCCTTACCGGAAAGGGAAGGGAGGAGGTTGTTATCAGAGCCATCGAGAACGGGGCGGATTTCTATCTCCAGAAGGGAGGAGATGCCGAGTCACAGTATGCCGAGCTCTCCGATAAGCTCCTAAAGGCAGTTGAACGAAGGAGAGCCTTACATGAGCTGAAAGAAAAGAGCGAATACCTGGATAAGATCTTCTCATCGGTAAAGGACAGTATAGCCATTATTGATGCTGATTCCCATGAGATTCTGGATGTAAATCCGGCAGCAGAAGAACTTATCGGAACAAGCAAGTCCAATATCATCAATCGCCCCTGCTTTAGATTTCTCTGCCCGACTGAGGAAGGGAGATGTCCGATCACCGACCTGCATCAGAAGGTAGATCACTCAAAACGGATACTCATCACTGCTGACGGGACCTGGATTCCTATAATTAAGTCTGTTGTTCCTTTTACCTTTCAGGGTCGGCAGTGCCTTTTAGAAACATTTTTTGATTATTCCAAACAGGATCGTGCTCATGAAGAATTGCTCTCTGCATATGAACAGATTGCCGCATCTGAAGAAGAGATACGCTCACAGTATGATGAACTCAGGGTATTGCAGGAATCATTACAGGTGAGTGAGAAACGATTCAGGGATATTGTAGAGACATCCCCTGATGCAATCTGGGAACTCAGTCTTGATGGAGTATTTACCTATATCAGTCCCCAGAGTAGTGCCATCATCGGATATACTCCGGAGGAGCTGGTCGGAAAAAGCCTCCTCTCCATCCTTACTTCTGAAGGGAGGGAGGTTATGATGAGGATCTTTCAGGAGGGGCGGTCACGAAAACCAGGTCTGCTCACCCTGGACATACCGGCACTTCATAAGGATGGAAGTCAGCGGATTCTCAATATCAGATCTTATCCTCTCGAGGATATTGACGGAAAGCGAATTGGGTTTCGGGGCGTCACCTGTGATGTGACTGAGCGAACCGCCATGCTGCAGGCACTCAAAGAGTCTGAGGAACGGTTCAGATTAATGGCCGAGCGGTCTTCTGATCTGATTGTTGTCCTTGATGACCGGCTCTGTGCAACCTATATCTCCCCGTCTGTTCTTACAATAACCGGATATACATCAGAGGAACTACTCGGAAAATCAAGTGATGATGCGGCTGTAACACTCTTTCCTGCTGATATTGTGGAATTCAAGAAGATTTTCCAGACATTGCAGAAAAAAGAATCAGTCGAAGATCTCAACCTCCGGCTTTTGACAAAAGCGGGAAAATCAGTATTTGTAAACCTCTATGCTATCCCGATTATCCACCATGATTCCCTGACCGGTGCCCAGGTCTCGATGCGGGTCATCACCTCGGTGAAAGAGATTAAGGCTGCTCTCTATGAGAGTGAAGAAAAATACCGGCTGCTTGCAGAAAACGCCCATGACGTTATCTGGACCTGCGATGAGACGATGCAGCTGACCTATATCTCACCGTCCATCACCCGTGCCCTTGGGTTTTCGCAGGAAGAAGCTTTGAAGATGAAAA
>CAYWHV010000106.1:0-7888 GCA_964458045.1 uncultured Methanospirillum sp. | reverse complement strand
TTCGCATTATACTATCTTGGAGTATCGGTATATCCGGACTGTTGTGTAGAGTGTGGGACGTGGCCTCCGGGTATATTATAAATAAGCAGATTATTTTACAACATGCATTCAAGATTTTTTATATTCCAGGTACATCCAGAGGTATCTCCCAATGAGGGTTATATGTGTTATTTTGAAAAAAAGCGAAATTGAGCGATTTTTGAGTTTAGTTTAGTAAACGTATTATTCGTTTTACTAATAGTTCGCAAAAAGAATTATTAATGTAGTGAACTAATACTCTAGGGTAGTACGAGCATATGGAACCGAAGAAAGAAGAGCAGGCTGTAGATATTCTCATAAGTCTGATGGAATTTTACCATGATAAATTGTTCAAAGCAGAAAAGAAGGCATTTACTGGCATCCAGGCAGCACAATTTCGTCTGCTGTATCATTTGACTGTATCTCCGATGATATCCATGTCTGCTTTGGGAAATATCCTCTACATCTCAAAGCCATACATGACAACCCTGATAGATTCACTCGTGGCCGAGGGACTTGTGGAACGTAATCCGGATTCCCAGGATCGCCGGGTCATCAATATCAGTATCACGGATAAAGGAAAGGAACGACTCATGTCTATTCGGTCCGATATCCGTCAGCAGTTGAAAACAGTACTATCAGACCTTCCGGAATCCGATCTTGAGGAACTCTGTTATCATGGTCAGAACCTTCTTGAAATCGTTACCAGAATTTAGGTAATCGTCTACATAAATCCTCTCATCATGGAATTCACATCCTCCTCATCCATACAACTCATGTCAGGGGATTATATCAGGACTTTTCTTGTGCCGGCTCTCCGGCTTTCCTGATTCTTAACATTCACGGTGAAATCAGTATGAAATATATCCACAACGAATCATCCCAATCCAATGCTATTGGAAAAGGAATAATTCTCAATTCAGTATCGGTATCACGGGTAAATCCACAAAAATGGTTTCTCATGTTGATTTCTTTCTTCCTCATGGCAGCGGTGATAACGACACCGGTGCTGGCCGGAACGAAGTATATGACCGGATCACCAAACCTTACGGTGAGTATTGATGGAAATAATGAGTTTACTCCGGGCACTACGGTCCCACTCACCCTGAATGTCCAGAACTCCGGTCTGAACCAGATCAAATTTGTCCAGTCCGGAATTGTAGACTCGGATGATGTACCGAATACAGCGAAAATGGTAACCGTATCACTCCTATCCGGAGAATCACCCATCCTGGTGAAATCTGACCCGCAGATGGCAGGAGATATTAAGGGATCAGATATAAAGTCCGTCAGGTTTGATATCAGAGTTCCTGATGAAGCGAAAGCCGGAACCTATACTCTCCCGGTTGTCCTGGATTATACCTACCTTGGAAATGCAGAACAGGAAGGAACGGATACCATCATGTACCGGTATGTGACCAAAAAACTGCAGTTTGATCTTCCGTTCATCATAAAATCGGCAATCAACCTGGAAGTGATCGATGTCAAGGCTGAAAACATCAATGCCGGAGGTTCCGGTTTTCTTAATCTGACCTTGAAAAACATAGGAACCGATACCGGTGAGAACGCTATAGCAAACCTGAGCAGATTCAGCAATTCTCCATTGATGCCGGTCTCAAACAATGTCTATATCGGAACATTCAAACCCGGATGCGAAGTCTCTGCAAAATTCAAGATTTCAGTCTCAAAAGAAGCCGAGCCGCAGGATTACCCGATATCTGTCGGGGTAACCTATGAGAATGCGGATGGAGAGACCATTACCACACCATCCAAGAAGATTGGTGTACCGGTTGGTTCAGATATCGAGTTTACCGTAACAAGTGATACGCCAAAACTCAATCCGGGTAAGAAGAGTTTTGTTGAGATCACGTACCGCAATGATGGTTCGGTCCCGGTGTATGGAGCTGAAGTCCGTATCAGTGCCGTCGATCCTTTTACCAGTAACGATGATCTGTCATATCTCGGCGATATACAGCCTGGAGAAAGTGCTGTTGCACGATTTGGACTTTCGGTAGAAAATACTGCTGATACAAAATTATACGGTCTTGATTCAGAGATCAAATACCGTGATGCTCTTGATGACAGCCATGTATCAGATACCATTAAGGTTCCGGTAGAAGTCGCACCGAAAGAAGGTCTTGATGCAGTCCTCTCTAATCCCGTTATCATGGGAGTACTGATCGTCTTTATCCTCGGTGGTGGCTATTACCTCTACGAACACCGGCGTAAGAACAAGAACCGGTGATATGCGGAGGATAAAATGCCTTCCATTTTTTCTCGTATTGCTGATCAGATAGTGCAGCGGCCGGGAACCCTGTCAAAGATTATCCTGGTCCTCATGGTTGTGTCCATCATTGGGATGACCATGGTGACCATGGAAACCGGAAATGCTACCTATATGGATGTGAATTCTCCGGAAGGAATCCTGGTCGAGCATTACACGGATACGTTCCAGAAAGAGACTGTCATACTTCTGATAGAATCTGATGACTCAACAAGTCCCGAACTTTTAGAGTACCTCAGTTCGATAGAAAAGCCGCTTGCAAATCTGCAGTATGTAAATTCGGTAACCAGTATTGCAGACATCATAAAATCCCTGAATAATGATGTTCTGCCATCATCATCTGGTGAAATGGATGAAATATTGGCAAAGGTTCCGGCAAATGTCATGAAAGTGTATGTCCCATCAGGGATGCTCAACATGGCAAGTATCGGTCTTGATGCCGGCCTGAGTGATAATAAGAAGACGAGTGCCTTAACAAACCTGCAGAAATTTATTGACAGTACAAACCCCCCACCGGGTACTTCGGTGAAATTAACCGGTTCTGCAGCATTTCAGCAGGAGATGAAACAAGAGATGGGTAAATCCATGGGAACTCTTATCCTTGCTGCTCTCGTGCTCATGATCCTGGTCATGGGACTCTTATTCGGGTATGTAAACCACCGCTTTCTCCCGGTAGTCATTGTTGCAGCAGGGCTTATCTTTACCTTCGGGTTTATCGGACTTTCAGGCATTAAAATCAGTATGGCCGTCATATCGGCTTTTCCTGTCATGATTGGTCTGGGTATAGATTATGCCATCCAGTTCCACGCCCGTCTGGAGGAAGAATCCCGGGATCATCCGCTTGCTGAAGCTATTCATACCACCATAACAAAGACCGGACCTGCGGTGATGTATGCCATGCTGGCAACCTGCATGGGATTTGTGGCAATGTACATCTCTCCGGTTCCGATGATGCAGGGATTTGGGCTTGTCAGTATTATCGGAGTGGTGACCTGTTACATCACCTCGCTCATCGGTATACCTCTTATCGCCATGCTTATCCAGTATAAGGCGAAAGGTCATGGTGTATCAAAACAGGCAGTCATCGTTGATTCAGCCCTGTCCAGAATGGCCGTTTCAATTGCAAAGAGACCCTTTCCAGTCCTTCTGATAGTCCTTCTTGTTGCATTCATCGGTATCCAGGTAGATGCCCGCATCCCGGTAAATACCAATGAAAATTCATTTGTTCCACCAGATATGCCTGCGAAAACCACCCTTGACAAGGTGAGCAGGACGATAGGTTCAACCGATTCAGCTCCTATTGTTATCAGGGGATCTGATGTCCTCTCCCTTGATTCGGTGCAATGGATGAAGGATTTTACCGATCTTGAGGTTCGGACGAGATCGAAGATAACCAGGGGTGCCAGTATTGCAGATTATGTCATCACATATAACAACGGGACGATGCCTCAGACCCAGAGTGAACTTGATGCAGCTCTTGCAAAAATCCCGGAGAATATCAGCAAGACATATGTGAATGGGAAAAATGAAGGAGTTATACAGTTTTACACGGTAAAACTGACGACGACTACAAAAAGTGATCTGAAAAATGACATTGAGGGAGATCTGAAGCTCTATCCACCACCACCAGGTATAAAATCTGATGTGACTGGCAGTTTTGCGGTATTTACCAATCTGGTCAACGATATCGTTGAGAGCAAGGATATCATCACCTATACCGGATTCATCCTGGTAGTGCTCTTCCTGGCCCTCGTGTACCGGAATGTGAATGCCATCACCCCGATTGTGCCCATCGCCGCTGTCGTCGGATGGAATGCCGTAGCCATGTACGTCCTCGGAATTGATTACAATGTTATGACGGCCTGTCTTGGTTCAATGACCATCGGAGTTGCAGCAGAATATACCATTCTTGTCATGGAACGGTTTATCGAGGAGAAAGAGACTACTCCGGATGTTATTGAAGCATTAAAGAACAGTGTCAGTAAGATAGGTTCGGCAATCATGGTATCAGGATTTGCAACCTTCTTTGGATTCTCAGCTTTGATTCTCTCCACATTCCCCATCATATCCAATTTCGGACTCACCACCATCATTGCGGTATTGTTCTCATTAATTGGTGCTATTGTGGTTATGCCGGCAATTCTCTCGTTTGTAGACCGGGTAGTTCACGGACTGGAAGAGTTCGAAGAAGAAGTGCTCCATATACCGTCTCATTCCCATAAGTAATAGAAAGAATTAATAGATTGTTGGAATTGACATACCTCCCCCCATCATTCAATTTTTGTTCCTGCGGGAGAAACAGGACTGAATATTGATCCAGATACCCTTTCTTATGTATATTCTGAATGGATTGGGTGGTAAAAATTAGATAGGTTGGGATTACTCGATCATTTCCTTTTATCAGCTCAGGGGGAGAGGAACCGGTATCCCTCCTGTGGAACGATAATCTCAAATCGTGCCCCTTTCCCCGGCTCACCACACTCACGAATGGTAAGGCCGGTGATTGATAAGATCTCTTTAGCCAGAAAGAGCCCGATTCCGGTATGTTTCCCGTACTTGTGCCCGAAGATACAACTTTTCTCGTCATCGGGAACACCAACCCCATCGTCCTGGCAGGCAATAATCAGCTGGTTCTCCTCTGTCCTGCAGGAACATTGTATGGTGGTTATCGTCTCACCATGACGGATGGCATTCTCTAAAAGGGTGGTAAAGACCTTCCTGATAACCGGATCCGCATAAATTTCACAATTATCCGGAATATCGTTAATAATGGTAATGCCATCTGCATTTACCTCATCTTTTGCGGATTCGATGATTCTCCGGATATTCTGCCACCAGCTCTCAGCCGTGCCAAAATCCTCATACTCACGGGTGAAACTGGTGGTGGCAATAATCTGTTCACAGGTCTTCTTTGCTTTAGATAAATAATCCCGAATCTCTTCGATGTCTTCGGTATCTGCCATCAGGTCCTGATATCCCATGATGACCGACAGCTCATTGAAGATATCATGCCTGGTAAGACCGGTGAGGAGGCGGATCTTCTGATTTGCCTCATGCAACGCTTCCTGTGTCTTATGAAGTTCGGTAATGTCTATCGTGTATCCGGCAAGAAGCGTTCTGTTCTGTTCAATGATGGGAAATTTTATCGTGATGTAATGCTTTTCATTCAGGTTCTCCCGTAATTTGAGTACATTCCCGCTTGAAACAACGTTCCAGTCATCTGCAGTTATCTTTGCGGCAAAATCCGGAGGAAAGAGTTCATCCATCGTATGATCTCCCATCCGGGATCCCGGAATTCCAACCATATCCTGGAAATTCTCACTGGCATAGAGCACCCGGCTGGTATCCGGGGTGACTTCTTTTACATAGATGTAAATCGGAGAGTGAAGCATGAACTGATGAAAGAGTTCGTGTATCTTCCGAAGTTCCTCTTCCGCTCTTTTCTGTTCAGTTATGTCGATTTCAATGCCATCCCAGAGGATTGACCCATCCGGAAGACTATGGGGGATCGAACGAAGGAGGATCCAGCGGATCTGATCGTCAGGAGTCCGTATCCGGAGTTCGTAGGAAAAGGATGATTTTGTCTTGAATGATTCATTTTCTGCATTCATCAAACCCGGAAGGTCATCCTGAATAATCTGGTTATACAGAACTGTATGATCTTCGAGTACCTTTTCTGCTGAAACCTGATGAATCTCTTCTACTCCTGCACTGACATACTGAAAAGAACGGCTCCCGTCTGGCTTTATGAGTACCTGGTAAACGAGACCGTTCGGCAGATTATCGCTCAGAAGGCGGATCTGCTCTTCCTTATCCCGTATTTTCACGGTCTGGCGGGTGAGCATATCGATATGAGTGACTAGTTCTTCCTCTGACTCTGTAATTTTCGCATAGATGGCGGTAAGTTCCTCGTTTTTCTTCCGAAGTTCACGTTCCACCTCCTTCATCCGGGTAATATCCTGGATGGTTCCGAACACCAGGTTTTTGACCGGGTCATACTCTGCAATGGAATGGACATCAATGATTTTGTTATCGTCAGGACGCTTAATCTGGAATTCGACATTATATGGTTTTTCCCCGGATATGAGATCTTTTAAGGATTCATCAAGGAGGTCCCGATACTCGGGAAGGGGTATTGTCTGAACTTCGGCGATAGTCCATTCATGATCTCCAAGACCGTAGATCTTTTTTGCTCCTTCAGAAACGGACACTTTTCCTGTATTCCGATCAAAGGACCAGTACCCAAGACCGGTAATCTCTTCTGCATGGTACAGTTGAGATATACTGGTCTGCAATGCTGTCTTTGCCTGTCTTCTGTCAACCGCTCGGTAAATCATATGGACAAGTTCAGCAAAAAGGGGAGTGGTATCAGATCCTTTCTGGAGGTAAAAGTCTGCCCCGTTATTCAGGGCCTCGATGACAACATCCTCCCTCCCCCTCCCGGTAAATAAAATAAATGGAATATCTCCGTAATTGCTTCGAATATGTTTTAAAAATTCAATTCCATTCATCCCTGGCATCTGGTAGTCGGAGATGATGATATCATATGTGGTACTGGCTAACTTTTGCAATGCATCATATGCAAAATCAACGGCATCAATACCAAAATCCTCCTGTTTTTCAAGATATATTCTACACAGATCCACAAAATCCGATTCATCATCAACACAGAGGATGGATATCATTGATTATTCTCTGAATGTTTAGGGAGGGGTGTGATCAGGACATCCTGAGTGAAAACCTCTCTATCTGTCGAACACATACCTGATACAGATTTTCTCTCTGGAACGTGCGTGATTTATCATATATTTCAATATCATATAAAGCCATCCGATAGGATACGATGGGCGGTGATACTGGTCAGGATGACTCCTGTTTTTTGGTAATGTCCATAGCAATTCCTGCATACCTGATAACATTGCCATCCTTATCTTTCATGGGAAATCCCCGGTCCCTGATACACCGGATCGTTCCATCCGGCAGCCGGATACGGTATTCATGATCAAATGGCAGTCCCTTTTTTTTCACCTCCAGATCAGCGATAATCCGTTCACGGTCATCTTCATGAATGGGATCAAGGAAAGAGCGTGGATTTAGATTCAGGCTTTCCCGTGTTCTGCCCCATATCTGCTCATATCCGGGGCTGATGTAGAAGTTGGAATGAATGCCAACGTCTGCGACCCAGAATACCTCATTGATCGTCTCCGGGATGAGTCTGAATACCTCTTCCCGTGCCCGTTCTGCCTCTTCTCTCTGTATCCGGTCGGTGATATCCCGGATTGTCGCAATAATGAACGGTGTATCCTTTAAGATGAAGGTACTTGTGGTAATTTCAACCGGGAAGATCGATCCGTCCTTATGACGGTTATACCTGATTGGATAATAGGGATCCGGGTTTTCTGTAGCATGTTTGGTTTTTTCAGGTTCAGCAGAGAGATCCGTGTTCTTCATCTCCAATAATTCCTGCCTGGTGTATCCGTACATCCGTTCGGCTGAGGGATTGACATCCTTTATCTGCCCGGTCTCCTGATGAACAAGGAAAACAGCATCCGGACTTGCATCAAAGAGAGCCCGGTATTTTTCCTC
>CAYWHV010000105.1:0-7913 GCA_964458045.1 uncultured Methanospirillum sp. | reverse complement strand
TGACACCTCAATAACTGCTGTGGGTCTTGCAGACTCACCATCGATCACAACCTATGATGCCATCATTTCAGATTACCTGATGCCTGATATGGATGGTATTGCTTTTTTAAAAAAAATCAGGGAGAAATATCCGGATATGCCCTTTATCCTCTTTACCGGCCGGGGGAGGGAAGAGGTTGTTATTGAAGCCATTAATAATGGGGCTGATTTTTACCTGCAAAAGGGAGGAGACCCGAAGGCCCAGTTTGCCGAACTGAGTCATAAGGTTATGCAGGCAGTAAAGCGAAGACAGGCTGAAAAAGAGCTCCTTGAATCAGAACATCGGTTTTCAAAAGTGTTCCATGCTAACCCTGCGATTGCAGGGTTGTCTGATCTCACAACCGGCAGATATGTTGATGTCAATGATGCGTTCCTTGAGCGGCTTTTATATACCAAAGAGGAGGTCATCGGGAAGTCATCCACTGAACTCCATGTCCTGACACCAGAGAAGCGAGAAGAACTGATTCATGAAATGGAGAGCAGGGGACATCTTCACAATTATGAGACCGAAATCAGGACAAAAACCGGAAAGGTCCTCAACGTAATCATATCAGGCGATATCATAAAATCTGGTGATAATGAGTTTTTGCTGGTCCAGGCAGTAGATATTACCGAACGGATTACCAGTGAAGAAGCACTCCGTGAGAGTGAATACCGGCTTCGCTCCTTTATTGAAAATACTTCTGAAGCAGTCATTCTGATCGATGAGGAAGGAAAAATCATCGAATGGAATCCTGCTGCTGAAAGAATATCCGGCATTTTAAAAGATGAAGCACGGGGAATGACTGCATGGGACATGATGCTCCGGATGATGCTTCCCGAAAGAAAAACCAGGGAACATCTGGAAGAGATGGAGGCCCGGATAAAAAACTCCCTGAAAACCGGAGTTCCGGCATCACGTGAACCGGTCATTTCGGAGATCATTGGCCCGGACGGCAGGACACAATATATAAGGCAGGTCACCTTCCCTATCCCGACAAGCATAGGGTATCGGTTTGGAATAATCATTGAGGATATTACCAAACAAAAAATCGCAGAGGAACAGGCAGACAGAAATCGCTTAAATCTGCAGAGAAGCCAGAGTATCGCCCATGTGGGCAACTGGACCCTTGATATTCCCACACAACGGTTCTCAGCATCTGAAGAAGCCTTGTCTTTATTTGGGTATCCATCCGATGCCACCCCCACATTTGATGAGATTGCCGGAATGATACACCCCGAGGACCGTTCACGGATACGGGATTTATTTGCCAATTCTCTCTCAACCGGCCAGTCCTACAACACCGAGATGAGGATAATACTCCCAGAGACCGGAGAACTGCGATATCTCTACTCATTCGGAGAGGTTGAAACCGATGAACAGGGCAGGCCGATCAGGGTATTTGGTGTCAATCAGGATATTACAGAATTGAAAAAGACATCATGTGCCCTGGTGGAACAGGAGAACCAGTTCAGGCAGATTATAGACAATCTTCCCATATCCATCAGCATTGTCACCCTGGACGGCACCATCCGGTATGCAAATCCCCAGGCAATGTCCCTCTTTGAGTTTCCCAGTATGGATGAACTCTACAATACCAAGGCTCCGAATGTCTGGACTGATCCGGCACGGCGAAAGACCTGGATAGAGACACTTCATAAGAATGGTATTGTCACAAACTTTGAGATGGATCTGAAGACTCCGTCAGGGAAGAGATTCTGGGCAATTGGGTTTGGCATTATTCTAACCTATGAAGGGGAGCGGTGTGTGTTATCAGCCCATCACGATATCACTGACCGCAAAATTGCAGAGGATGAACTAAAAAAGAGAGAGGAACAGTATCGCTTTATCACCGAAAACTCAATCGATGTTATCTGGACTATGGATCTGTCTGGTCGGTTCTCGTACATCAGCCCCTCTGTCTGGCATCTCCGAGGATATACACCCCAAGAGGTAATGGGAAGTTCATTGGAAGAGACAATAAGCCCGGGATCCCTGCCTCTCGTGAAGAAAACAATACAACATGCACAGGAGATGATAAAACAGGGAAAACAGCCACCTCCACAGATACTCGAGGTTGAACAACCATGCAAAGATGGATCACGTGTCTGGACAGAAGTAATCGCCAGACCACTCTCTGATAAATGGGGAGATCCAGTCGGGTTCATCGGAGTCAGCAGGGATATTACCAAACGGAGAGAGGCAGAGGAGGCCTTGCGGGAGAATGAGATTAAATTCATCTCGATATTTAACCAGACTCCTGACCCGGTCCTCATTATCGATAGTTCAGGTATAATTCTCGAAGTCAATCATGGATTTCATGACATGTTCGGCCTTTTGGATACCGAAGTCCTGGGAAAACCGGTGGATGAGATACCGGTTTTATCAGAAGTAGCAGGGAAAAATGTCCTTATGGGACCTGCCGGGAAAGAAGGAGACGTATTTCGAAAGGAGATGACCTTTACAACCCGGATGAATAAAATAATCATTGCTGAGGTTGCATGGTCACGGTTACTCATTCATGGAGAGCCATGTCTGCTTATTCAGATCCATGACAATAGTGAGATCAGAAAGGCTCATGATGCTGCCCAGAAGGCAAATAATAAACTCAATATTTTATCCAGCATTACCCGGCATGATATCCTGAACCGGGTTATGATTGCATCACTCTATAGTGATGAGATCAAAGAGTCCATATCTGATCCCACCATCTTAAAATACCTGAATACCATCTCACAGGCATCAGCAGATATTGAACACCTTATCAGTTTTACCAAAGAGTACCAGGACCTGGGAACGTCTGCTCCTGCATGGCAACCGGTCCGGTCGGTATTCAGTCAGCCGAGCATCATCAGCCTGGCAAAAGAGATCAGGATTGAATCGGATCTGGAAACACTTGAGATTTACGCAGATCTTATGCTCGAGAAGGTGCTCTACAACCTGGTAGAGAACTCAGTCAGGCATGGTCAGAACCTTACCACCATACGAATTGCATGCGGGATTGCGGATAATGACTGTATCCTGACCTATGAAGACGATGGCGGGGGCGTTCCGGAAGACGATAAGGAGAAAATATTTGAACGGGGGTTTGGTAAAAATACCGGGATGGGTCTGTTTTTAATCAGAGAGATCCTCTCAATCACCGGAATTGACATTCATGAGACCGGAATCTATGGAGCCGGCGTCAGGTTTGAGATGCGGATTCCCTCAGGAAAATGGCGACTTGAATAACGATGGTAATACGTCATCAGGATCAGATATCTTCAGTTGCAGTACTATCTGAATGTGCGGAACTGAAAGATGCAATGCCATTAACCACGCGATAACCGATAATGGAGAAGCATTCGAACGTGAAGGCAGAAATAGAAGCCAATGTATCAAACCAGGAACCGATGACAGAGTATCTGAAGAGCATCAGGATCCCAAGGAGATTACCCCTCATCCTTCTTATCCTGACTACGGCATCTGCAATTGGTATGAGTTACTTCTCTCTCCAGGCAGGCTGGACAACAATTTTTCAGAACCTGTTCTATTTCCCCATAATTATCGCCTGTGCATTTTACTTTCTCCGTGGCTTTATCTTTTCCCTTGTCCTCACACTGTTTTACATCACCATCATCCTTCTCTATACCAGGGACCCCTCAATTCTGACCGGGGCAGGGATACGGGCGGTGATTTTCATTCTTGTTGCCGGAACGGTGACATACCTGTCAGTCCTGAAAGAGAAAGCAACCACAGACCTGGCCGAGCGGAATATCGAACTTCAAACGGCCTATGAACAGATACAGAGTTCAGAAGAGGAATTAAAGCAACAACTCGAGGAGATATACTCCGCACAACAGGAGATAGATGACCGGGAACATACCTACCGGCAGCTCTTTACCTATAATGTTGCCGGCATTGCTCTTCATGAGATCATCTGTGATAAGAATGGAACTCCTGTTGACTATAGGTATGTCGAAGTAAATCCGGCATTTATCGAGTTAACCGGACTCAAGGAAGAAGATATCATTGGCAAAACCGTTCTCGAAGTATTACCCGGAACAGAACAGTACTGGATAGATCTCTATGGCAGGGTAGCCCTGACCGGACAGACTGCCCATATTGAAAACTATAGCAGGGAACTTGACAAGTATTTTGAAGTCACCGCCTATTCTCCAAGAAAAGGACAATTTGCAACACTGATTCAGGACATCACCGAAAGAACCCGAAATGAAGCCCTGCTTAAAGAGACGAATGCATACCTTGAAAACCTGATTAATAATGCCAATGTTCCCATTCTTGTCTGGGACCGGAGTCTTGAGATTACCAGGGCAAATCATTCCTTTGAACTCCTGAGTGGATGGGATGCCGGTGATCTGAAAGGAAAACCCCTTGAGATACTCTTTCCACCGGAGAGTGCAGTCCATTCGATGCGGCTTATAAAAACGACCCATGACGGGGTCAGGTGGGATACGGTCAGACTTGCCATTCAGCACCGGAACGGGGAGATAAAAACCATCGTGTGGAATTCATCTACCATTTACGATACTGACGGACGACCGGTTGCAACAATAGCCCAGGGGAGGGATATCACCCAGGAGATTCTCCTTGAAGAAGAGAAGGAAAAACTGACCACCCAGATTCAGGAGAATATTGCAAAACTTGCCATCCTGAACGACGGGATCAGAAATCCGCTTACTATCATAATTGCTCTTATTGACATACCCGGGTCGATGAATACGGCAGATACTGATCTACAGATCAGGGAGCAGGTATCACGAATTGATGATATGATCCAGAGCCTGGACCAGGAATGGATCAATTCAGTAAAAATACTGGAATATTTACGAAAACATCATCATATCCACAAGAATACCCAGACAGGGGAAAGAACCGGGCGAAAGGGTACCGGCCAGGCACATGATGATCCCTCCCATCAGTTCGTGCCCGACAGCAAAACACTCTTTATTGAAGAGGTACAGGCCCAGCTCTACACAATTCTGGACAGCATTGATGCGATTATCTATGTTGCAGACATGGACACCTACGACCTGCTCTATATTAACAAAAAGGCACGGGCAGTCTTTGGTGACGATGCTGGGAGAAAATGCTACCAATGGCTCAATGACGGATGCACAGCCCCGTGTGAGTTCTGCACAAATAACCGGCTTATCGAGAATTCAGAGCCTGTCGGAGTATACCGTTGGGAAAGTTACAACCCATCAAATAACCGGTGGTATGACTGTCGTGACCGGGCTATCAGGTGGACAGACGGAAGACTTGTCAGACTGGAAATTGCAACTGATATCACCGATGAAAAAAGTATAGACAATGCACGAAATTACCTGCTTCAGTCAGATTACCTCCAGTATGGTGAAGACTTCTTCCAGTCGGTGGTGAAGTACCTCAAGGAGACTCTTGCAGCATCCTATGTCTCAATCGATTATCTGAGTAGTAATAATGAGGCTCATACTCTTGCATCAAGTGCCAGTCATGATAAACCTGAATTGGGCTCATTTCCAATACGAAATACCATATTACCTTATGTAATTGGAAAAAACATCTGCTCATATGACCACAATGTGTACCTGGCCTTCCAGGATGACCCCCTTCTTCAGGATATAAAGGCCAATTGTTATATCGGGGCTACCATTTGGAGTTATGCAGGAATTCCTGTTGGGATCATCTCTGTCATATGGAAAGAGGAGCCTGAAAACCTGCATCTTGCCGAAACTCTTCTCAAGATGGTATCGGTCCGGGCATCAGGAGAGATTGAACGGACACAGGCAGAAAACCGGCTTAAAGAGAATGAAACCAGAATTCAGGAGAAACTTTCCGCCCTGCTTGAACCGGATGGAGATATCGGCAGCCTGGACCTGGCACAGATCATTGATGCCGACGAATTACAGCTCCTGATGAATGATTTTTACGCAGTCTGTGGAATTGGGGTTGCCATTCTTGATCTGAAAGGAAATGTCCTGGTTGCGACCGGATGGCAGGATATTTGTGTGCAATTTCACAGGATTCATCCGGAGACCTGTAAAAACTGCATTGAAAGTGATACCATCTTATCACAGAATGTGTATCCGGGAACATTCAGGCTGTACCGGTGTAAAAACAATATGTGGGACATTGCAACGCCCATTACCATCGGAAACACCCACATTGGTAACCTGTTCCTGGGTCAGTTTTTCTTCGATGATGAAGAGATTGACGAGCAATTATTCAGAAAGCAGGCACAAACGTATGGATTTGACGAAGATGCATACATACGGGCTCTTGAGAAGGTTCCCCGGTGGAGTCATCAGACGGTTGATCATGTCATGCACTTTTACACCCGGCTCATTCACCTGATATCCCAGGAATGCTGGAGTGCAATTTCCCTGGCACGGACGGTGACCGAACGGGACACCCTTCTTGAGGAAGCACGGGAGAAGGATGAGGAGTTAAACCAGCAACTCGAAGAGTTGAGGGTTACTCACACCGACCTTATCGAAACCGAGGAAGCCCTCAAAGAGAACCTGCAAAAATTAAAAGATCTGATAGAAACATCACCAGATATCATCTGGGAGATAGATGCAAAGGGAAATTTCACCTATATCAGCCGGCAGGTGGATGAACTCCTGGGATATACTCCTGATGAACTGCTCAACTCCTCAATCCTCAATCTTGTGCAGAAAGAATCACACGAGACTGTCCTTGCAGAACTTGCAAAACACCTGCAATTACCAGAGAGAGTTCATTCCCTCACCGTCTCTGCACAGCATAAAGACGGCACAGAACGAATCATGGAGATTCGGGCAAACCCGATTGTAAATGCCGAAGGAAAGGTGACAGGGATGCGGGGAATTACCCATGATGTCACCGATCTCAAGCATGCAGAGCAGGAGTTACAGAGAAGCGAGGAGAAATACCGGCATATCTTTGAAGATGCAACAATAGGAATATTCCAGACCACCCCCTCCGGGCAGATTATCATGATCAATGATGCCCTTGCACGGATGTTCGGGTATGAAAACCAGGCCGAAATATTCAGACTAAACCGGAGGGTAGACCTGGATCTGTATCATAAATCAGAGGACAGGACAGCCCTGCTTGAGGAACTAAAATCAGGTCGGCCGGTTTTTCTCAGGGAGATATCATTTAAGAAAAAGGATGGGACAATATTTACCGGTACGGTCAATATCAGAAATATTCCTGATGAAAAGGGAAGAACAATATTATATGAAGGGACTATCCTTGACATTACCGAACATAAACGGGCTGAACTGGCAATTGCCCAGAGTGAAGAGCGGTTTCACAAAATCCTCGACCTTGTTCCTGATATGATCTCAATCCATGATACGGATATGAATATCATCTATAGTAACTGGAACGGTTTTGGTCATGTTCCCCCCGAATACAGAAAGATTGGTACAAAATGTCACAAAACCTACCGGGGCCTGGATACTGTGTGTCCTGACTGCCTGGCAGGTGATGTCCTGAAAAACGGGCAGGCCATTGAGACCGAAGTGAGACTACCAGAAGGGTTATGGATTGATCTCCGGGTCATTCCCCTGCTGGACGACGAGGGAAAAGTCATTCTGTTCATGGAATGGGTCAGGGATATTACCGAGAAAAAACTGGCCGAAGAAGAACTCTGGGAGGAACGACAACGTCTTGCTAGTATTATCGCAGGAACCGGGGCAGGAACATGGGAATGGAATGTCCAGACAGGAGAAGTTGCCATTAATTCCATATGGGCTGAGATGGTGGGATATTCCAGGGAAGAACTCATGCCAGTCACCATTCACACCTGGGAACGTCTTACTCATCCTGACGACCTTCCGGTAGTGAATGAAATCCTTGCAAAACATTTCCAGGGAGACAGCCCTTATTATAATGCAGAATTCCGGATGCTTCATAAAAACGG
>CAYWHV010000104.1:0-8013 GCA_964458045.1 uncultured Methanospirillum sp. | reverse complement strand
TTTTTGCATAGGCATTGTAGAGCATGACCGTCTCACCAGGAAGGAGCGTTCGTTTTGCATCAGCATCCCAGAGCACGAGGGGAACATCGGCAGTTCCGTCAGAAAACCGGAGATTCCGGACAAAGGACGTTGTTCCATCCCGCTTGGTAAAGGGTTTTGCCGGGAGGATCTTTGTTATCGTCCCCCGCACGGTAAAACTCTGATCAGGAGCGATATTGTCAAGCGCTGTTACCGGAATGGCAGGGGGGGTTTCGGTGGGGGCGATGGATGTCTCTTCATCACACACAATCTCCCGGCCTCCATAGTCTCCCTCCTTGGTCAGGGCACCGGTCACCAACACGGCCATTCCCGGGGATATTCCGGATAGCAGGTTCGGTTCCCAACAGATAAGCCGGGCCGTCCCGTTTGTATCGCCGACAAGACCACTTACCATCTCGCCACCGGTACCATCCCGGCGGGTAAACGGACGGGGCTCTGCAAGATTGATGATGAGAAGATGCAGGTCTGTGCGCTCAGGGGCCTTCCGCTCTTTCACCTCCATGACACAATCGATATCCACACAGGTTTTCCGCAAATTCAGCGGCATAATCTCCCGGATGGATTTCCCGTGCCGTCCGATGATCTCGACAACGTCCGCTATCTCAAAGGTCTCTTCAAGGGCTGCAGCCTGCTCATCCCAGAAGACCAGTTCAACCTGTCCGGTCTCGTCAGCCACCGTCAGTCGTGCAACCAGTCCCTTCTCTCCTTCCTGCCGGTCAAACTCCTTGACACCGGAGAAGGCAATTATCTTTGCATAAAAACAGAAGAGGGAGGACTTCCCCCGCAGACCACGGATCTTGACATGGGACCGTCCAAGATCTTTTACTACCAGCAGGGCTGCCGTGGTCTCATCTGCGAGGTTTCCACAATCGGCTATCTTCTTCTCTATGAGACGATCAAATTCGTCTCTGCTTACCAGGTCGTCGACCAGGGCATAGTGATACCTGACCACCGGTTCACTCCGGCATTATCTGAGCCATGAAGGAGTCTCGAGGTTTGCCATCAGGTCTTCAATGGTCTCTGCCCTTCGCATCAGTTCTGCCTGTCCCTTTCTGACCAGCACCTCAGCACACCGGCCACGGCCATTGTACTGGGATGCCATGGAGTACCCGTAGGCTCCGGCATCAAGGACGGCAATCAGATCACCGGCAACCACACCGGGAAGCTTCCGGTCATGGGCAAGGATATCCCCGGTCTCACAGATAGGTCCGGTGACGGTGTATGTTCCGGCCGGCTGTTCATCGGCACGGTTTGCCACGAGCACCTCATGGTAGGAGTCATACATAGCCGGACGGATGAGAAGGTTAAACCCTGCATCCACGTTCACAAAGGTCTTGTGTGCCTTCTTGACCGAGTTCACCTTGGTCAGGAGGACGGTGGAGTCACAGACCATGGACCGGCCTGGTTCAATCCAGATCTCGGGCTGAATACCGAGCCGTCCAAGGACTGACGTGCAGACCGGCATGACGGCACTTGCATAGCTGGCAAAGGTTGGTGCATCAGGGCCGAAATGGTCATACGCAACCCCAAGGCCACCACCAAGGTCCACGAATTTGAACTTCACACCCATCCGGTGGAGTTCCTCGACAACCTCCATCAGGACCTGTGCTTCCTTTGCAAAGGGTTCGATGTCAAGGATCTGAGAGCCGATGTGGCAGTGGATGCCGACCGGGACAACGTTTTTACAGGCAAGGGCTGCTGCATAGGCATCGGCTATCTCTACTGCCGGAATACCAAATTTTGATGTTGCAAGTCCGGTCGCTATCTTCGGGTGCGTCGGCACATCAATCGCCGGGTTGACCCGGAAGGATATCTCAACAACCTTTCCTGCTTCGCCTGCAATCTGGTCAAGCTGGGCCAGTTCATCAAGTGAGTCAAGTGATACCCTGACACCCTTCTCTACTGCCAGCCGGTGATCTGCTTCGGTCTTGGACGAGCCGTTAAAGAGCAGGTGCTCTGGTTTCATCCCGGCAAGAAGGGCCATGTGCAGTTCTCCGGATGAGAAGACATCTGCTCCTGCACCTTCCTGTGCAAGGATCTTTATGATATTGAGGTTTCCATTCGCCTTTGCTGCATAGAGAACCCGGATATGTGAATAATGGGCTGACAGGGCAGTAACATACCCCCGGTAGTTCTCCCGGATCCTGGTCTCATCGGTGACGTAGAGCGGAGTCCCATACTTGAATGCCAGCTCAACCGTGTCACACCCGTCGATCATCAGGTGCTGGTTATTGACAGAGAGATGAGGGGGAAAGTTCACCATTTCACCTCGCCCATCCGGTCTACTGCCTCTTTTATCCGGTCAACAGAGCGGGTGATTGCAAACCTGACATACCCTTCTCCGGATTTTCCAAACCCGACGCCAGGGGTTACGACAATACCGGTCTCATCAAGCATCCGTGCTGCAAAGGAGATACTGTCAGGTACACTCATCCAGACATAGAAGGTTGCCTTGGGCATGGTGACATCAAAGCCGAGTTTTGTAAGACCACTTACCAGAACATCACGGCGTTCCTGGTAGATCTTGCATGCCTCTGCAACACAGTCCTGGGGGCCCTGAAGAGCGGTGATTGCTGCATGTTGAACCGGGTTGAAGACACCAGAGTCAATGTTGGTCTTGACAATACCAAGGCCACGGATAACCTCCTTGTTTCCGACCGCCATACCAATCCGCCACCCGGTCATATTGTAGGTCTTGGACAGGGAGTGCATCTCAATTCCGACCTCTTCAGCTCCGTCGGTCTCAAGGAAGGAGGGTGCCTGGTACCCGTCAAAGGCAATCTCGGAGTAGGCATTGTCACTGACAACAACGATGTCATGTTCCCGTGCGAACTCCACAACCTCCTGATAGAATGAGGGTGGTGCAATGGCCGATGTGGGGTTATTCGGATAGTTTATCCACATCAGTTTTGATTTCTTTGCAACATCCTTTGGGATGGCATCCAGGTCAGGGAGAAATCCATTCTCTTTGAGAAGGGGCATCTCATGAGTCTTTGCTTCGGCAAAAAGTGCTCCGGTGCTGTAGACAGGGTATCCCGGACTTGGAACCAGGACATAATCTCCCGGGTTTACGAGTGCTTCAGGGATGTGGGCAACCCCGTCCTTTGAACCCATGAGGGAGATGACCTGTGAGTCAGGGTCAACATCCACGCCAAACCGTTTATTATACCAGCCTGCGACTGCCTGCCGGTATGCCGCCATACCCAGGTAATTCGGGTAGTGGTGGTTATCAGGGTCTTTTGCTGCTTCAATGAGAGCATTGACAATATGGGGCGGTGTCGCAAGATCCGGATCTCCGACTCCAAGGTCGATGACGTCAACCCCTTCAGCCCTTTTTTTTGCTTTCATCTCGTCAATGCGGGCGAATAAATAGGGGGGAAGATTCTCTATTCGTTGTGCAAACATGGTGGTACACGTTAGTGACCAGAATTCATAGATGTTTAGGAGCCGAAAAAAAGGTGGATCGGGATCAGACCTTAAACTGGTCCATTTCGTCGTGGATACGCTTTACTGTCTCATGGGCCTGATCAGTTACCGCATGAATATCTTCCATCGAGGAGTTTACCTGGGAGACCATGTGGGTGATCTGATCCACTGCTGCAGATGACTCTTCACTGGCAGCGGCAAGCCCGATAGACTCTTTTGCGGTCTGGGTCACCATGTCGCTGAACTCATTGACGGTTGCCGTAACTTCTTCTACAGAGGCAGCCTGCTCTTCACTTGCTGCGGCAACCTCACTCATGTTGGAGTTGATGACCGAGATGGAGGTCACAATCTCATTGAAGATATCGAGCGTTTCATTGACTGCAACATTCCCACTCTCTATCTCAGTCAGGGACTTCTCAACTGCCTGTGCCATGGCTCCCGACTTCTTCTGAAGACCGGTTATGATACCGGCGATATGCTCTGCAGACTTCTGGGATTCATTTGCCAGTTCCTTAACTTCAGATGCCACCACGGCAAACCCAAGACCTGCTTCTCCGGCCCGTGCAGCTTCGATTGCAGCGTTGAGGGCTAGGAGGTTCGTCTCTTCGGCAATGGAACTTATCATATCCACGATACGGCCGATCTCCTGCATCTGCTGGCTTATATCCCGGTTCATCTCATCGATTGCAGAGGATGCCTGCATGATGTCCTTCATGCCGGTCTCGGCCTCACTAGCTGCTTTCTTCCCGTTTTCAGAGAGTTCTGCAGCGGTGTTTGTAAGAACCGATACCTGTTCCATCTTTGCCGCAACTGATGAGACGGTGGTGGCAAGGTCCTGCATGGCTGCAAGGATCTGCTCAGTATTCATGCCACTCTTGTCTGCAAGGTCATTGACGGCGGATGCAATCCGTGCAACCTGGCTGACTCCTTCAGAGACATCTTCAATGCTTTTATGCGCAACACCGGTTTCACGGGTAACCTCGTTCACCTTTGCCGTGACCTCATTGACCTGTCCGGACAGGATATTCATATGATCCCGGACGGCGGTCAGGGCATGGGAGAGATCCACGCCAATGGTGTTCAGGGCATCTCTGAATTCAATAAATTCTCCTTCCAGGTGCAGGTCAGGGTTCATCCGTGCCTGAAAGTCGCCATTGGCATATTTTCCGCACAGACTCATCGCTTCCTGCAGTGGAACGGCCATGGCATCGACCGTCTCATTTACTCCGTCGATGATAACCGCATAATCACCCTGGAACTTACTGACATCACCTCTGACATTCAGGTTTCCGGATGATGCGGCAGAACTCAGGGTCCTGACCTCATCCCTGAAGAGCTGGAATGTGGATACCACCTCTGAAAAGGCTTTTCCTAATACGGAAATTTCATCCTTGCTCTGTGATTCGGCAATGTTCACCGAGAGATCCCCATGCTGGACCCGGTGGGCAACCTGCACCAGTTCGTCCATTCTGCGGGATATCGACCGGCCAAAGGCAAGTGATACCAGGGTTCCGGCAATGATGCCCAGAATGACTACCAGAATGATGGTGTTTCGGATCGTATCAAGTGGTCCGGTAAAGTCGGAGAGGTCACTGCTGGCAACGATGATCCAGTCAAATGGCTCAAAGTAATCATATGCAGCGATTTTTTGAGTTCCCTGCCAGGGGTATTCCTGGTACCCTGTCTTTTCTGCAAGTATTACCTTGACAAAGTCATACGAGGTCATGTCCTGGCCTTCAAGAGAGGGGTGAAGGAGGAGTTTTCCTTTACTGTCAAGGATATACATGTACCCGTGTTCACCAATCTTCTTATTCCGAATCTGATCCTGGAGAAGACCGATAGTAGTGGCCTCTTCAACCCCCACAAAGAGGATACCGATGATATTTCCTGATGCGTCCTTTATTGGCTCATAGGCGGTGATGTAGTTCCTCCCGACAACATTTGCCGATCCATAATAGGTCTGGCCCTTGTTAATGACCGCATCATAGACTACATCTGATACCGGGGTACCGATTGCCCGCTTTCCATCCTCACCAATGACATTGGTGGAGATACGAATCGCCTGGTTTCCTTTTTTCTGGAAGACGGTAGCGGTTCCACCAAGAAGAGACTGAACCTCATCCACAATCTCAAAGTTATTATTCACCCGGTATGAAGATCCAAGCATCAGATCATCACCCACAATCGAGGGTTTCCCTTTATCATAGAAGAGCTGACGAAGGACGTTCAGATCACTGTTCACCTTGACCTGGGTCAGGTCATACACCGTTTTTGTCTCTTCAGTGATATCCGCGGTCTGCATCTCAAGACTCATCCGGATATCGTTTTTGATGGTCCCTTCAGCGCTGCTATACGCAACATATCCTAAGGTAACCGTCGGAACGATGACCAGTATTAAACAGATAAGGATAATTTTTTGCCCGATTGTGGCATTATCCAACCAGTGTTTCATATTATTAATCATATTCACCCTTCCCCATTCAAGGCGGCCTAAGAGATTACCCTGCCGTTTTTATACTGACACTATGGTGCAGGATATATTTATTATGTATGATATTTTTCAAAAGGGAAAAAAGCGGAAAGGCGGAGAAATTATCCGGTACCCATCATATCAGATACCCCCGTTGATCTGCTTCAGAAGAGTGGACGGACTGCCTTTTGCGCTTCAGGTGAGAGATACCCATAGACCGCTCCGGCAACAACGGGGAGCCAGACAAGAATATCCTCCTTTGTTCTGCCCGTTGCTGCACAGTACTTCTCCAGATACAACTCTTCAAATCCCTGACCGGCTATGTGATAATCCATGTAACTCCGACATGCATCTGCAGCCGGACAACCACAGGAGACTTCAGCCCAGTCGATAATCATGCATGATTTCCCCTCACAGAGGATATTTCCTCCGTGGAAATCGCCATGACAGAGGATAATACCGTCAGGGAGTGAATCAAGCATTTCGAGAAGTTTTTCTTTCTCATCAGGGGTAAGACCCGGACTTGCGGTAATCATTCCTTTCTGCATCGATTTCAACGGCAGGAAACCCGTAAATTCCACCTGGTGCAATGCGGCCTGCAGATTCACGACCGTATCCATGCACTCCGGTATCGTATTCCTGTCTTTGAGCATGACGTCAAGAAGAGAGATTCCTTTAACCTGATCCATGAGGAGGACCGTCCGGTTACAGAAGGTCTCAACCCCATAGACCTTTGGAGCAGGAATGTTGAGTTCATTGATGACCGCCATGGTGTATGCCTCCTGAAATGCCTGTCTTGCCGGCTGATTGTCCCTGAATACCTTTGCCGCGACTCCATCCCGTGCATAGATAACCGCAGCCATTCCGGCGCCGATCTGCTCACCATAGCGTTCCCTGAACTCTTTGTCATCTCCAACAGCCCCGAAAAGAGTATTTACATTGATTTCATCTGTCATGGTCATGCCCCATTTCACAAACATGCTCAGCATCAAACCGATGCAGGCGTGTGATCATGCAAGTATCTTTTGTAGCCCTGTTTATAGTATTCGATCCGCTCACAGGGGCATGGGGATCTTTCCCAGCATGGATGCCAGACGTATCATGAGAAACCCGAGGATGAAGAGATTTGCAAGAACCACTATTCCGGGGATGAGTCCGGGGAGGATCAGGTTCATTCCGAAACCCATGGTCAGGAGGTGCAGGATTATAACGGTCACTAGGAGTTTTTTCGTATCTGGTGATAGGGAGACCTGCTTATCCGGAAGGGAGCGGTACGATTGCAGAACAGGAATGACTATCTTTCCAAGCCCGGTGCTTCCGGTCAGAAGATTCCAGAATCCCAGGATTGACAGCATCCATCCGGCTAACAGTCCGGGGACGATACAGGAGTACATGCCCAGAATGGCGATGAGGATTCCGATACCGATCAAAAACCAGGATCGTTTGTATACACCGAACGGCGTTTTTCCAAGGGCCAGCACCTGTACCGCCATAATGACCATAAGCAGGCCAAACTGGCTGTCCCGTGAGAACAGGTAATAGCCCTGATCAACCGGAATGAGAATGATCGCACATTCGATAAAGATAATCCCGAGGAGAAGGATGAACGAGACCGGAATAGAAAGAGAGGCTTCATGATACAGGAGAAACCGAATAATTCCCGGCGTTTCCTTATTATCTGATGATTCAGCAGGTTCTTTTTCCTTCGGTGGGTATTCCTGTGAGAGTTTCTGGATACACCATGCAAGATACAAAAGACCGGCACAAAAGACCAGCGTGAGCAGACCGGCTGGGATACCTGGCAGAAACCCGGGAAAGAGGATCACGAGACCGAAGGCAATCTCTGTCAGGTATACAAACCCACAAGCAACGGTCAGGTGCTGTAATATGCCCGGAATCCTGATCCACTGTTTTGCCCTTCCTTCAGAGAAGAGGAGATTGAGGAATAGTACAACCCCTCCGGATATCATGAGGAATCCGACTACTTCAGGGATTATTCCGGCCAGAAATCCCGGGATAAAACAGGCACCGGTTCCGAGAATGGCGGTTGAGAATCCCAGGATAAGAACTATCCAGGT
>CAYWHV010000103.1:4890-8018 GCA_964458045.1 uncultured Methanospirillum sp. | reverse complement strand
TGGCCATACCGATGTTACATATATCTGTGAGTCATGGGATGAAAAATCACCGGTTTGGTAACCAACTTTCAGCTGTGAACATATGGCCTGTTTCGATTCTTTTATGTCTTTTTACATTGATTATTCAAGCAGTGGTGATCCATATAGAAAACAGCACCGGGACCGGAGAGATTAATACAGGTTCGCTGAATCAGGTACTATCAGAAGAGATAAACCGCCTTGAAGATCTGCGTCATACCATAACCCATGAAACTATCTGCAGCAGATCATTTGCAGTGCTCATTGGCGTCATCCTGGTAAACATCCTGCTTATCTGGCATTATAAATCCGTGTACCTCTTCCTCTGGGTAGCCGCAAGTCTGTATTTTTATCTGTTTTATCCGATGCTGCCACTTGCTCTTTTCCCGTTCAGAATGGTGCATCAAAAAATATCCGGACAGGCCCCTCTTCCGAAGAACGATACATCATTATTGCAATGGGCAAAGGAGCTTAAAATTTTCTCCAATAAGCGGGTGGGATATCAGCTCTTTTTGCGGTTTTTCCTGCTCAGCATGATTCCAATCACGTATGGAGTCTTTTGTATATACGGGCTTTCAGTTCTCTTTACCATCATCATAACATACACGAGTGATTTTTCAACAGATACGCTCATTCTGCTCCTGGTTCAGTGTCTTGGGATAATTGTATTCTATGCAGAGATCTTCATTTTCAGGGGAAGAATGCTTTACCGGACACATCTCCGGCTGAAAAACCGGATGATCAGTCACCGAAGGATTATTGTCTTTACCATTCTTGGATCGGTCCTGATTGCGATTTCAACAATACTCGTAATCCTCATGATCGTGGCAATGGTCATGCCTGCCTTTACCCTGACAAAATACGTGAACATGATCGCCTTCTCGTATGCCGGCAGAGATTTCAGTGTCATAATTCTCCTTTTTTCCCAGTTTGTGATAATGCAGTACCTGCAAAGTTACCTGAGCAGAAAAGTCGCCCTGACAATGATCTCCGACTTTGCTGAAAAGTTGAAAAAGCTCCCAGGAAGAGTCATAGGGTCAGGTGTAGAAGAGGATGGAACAAAGGCAAACAGCCTTCTTTTGGAGAGCAGACTGTATGCCTATAACCGCCGACAGATGCTTGGCCTGTATCCCTCATACTCAATCGGAGTCAATATTCCGGTGCTGCTATCCATAAAAGATCTGAAATCACTTCAGGAGATCTTCTTTGACTCCTCTGCTGACACTGAAAATAAGTAATCAGGATTGATGCTGTTTATAAAAGCCGGACGGGACATGCATCTCGAAAATAACTCCCTTTCCGGCAGTTCCAATCTCCTTTATGGTAATATGAGTGATGGAAAGGATCTCCCTGATAAGAAAGAGACCATAGCCGGTATGGGATCCAAAACCCCGATTAAAAATCTGTTCTTTTATTGAATCCTCAATCCCCTTTCCATCATCAGCATAGGAGATACACAGGGTATCATTCTCCTCTCTGGCTATAACCCTGATTTCAGTAACAGTGCCCCCATGCCGGAGTGTATTGTCAAGCAGGTTTGAAAACACCCTGCCCAGCATGGCATCTGCATATAAATCATATCCTGTGTTGTCCTGAACAAATCTGACTTCTTTTGGAAGAACACGAATTATTGTCTCTTCAATGATGGTCTGCAAAGATTGCCAGACCGGGGTGGTGATTCCCAGGTTCTGATAATCCCGGGTAAACAGAATCTGGCGATAAATGGTATCCAGTGCCTTATCCGCCGGCTGCAGGTAGGAAGAAACTGCCTGATCGCTGATCTCATCACGGATAAGATCGATTGCGCCGGTCAGGACGGTAAGCGTATTGAGGATATCATGCCGCGTTGTCTCTGAAAGAAGATTTAATTTTTTATTTGCCTCACGAAGCCCTTCTTCATTCATCTTCTGTTCGGTCACGTCTTCAAGGGTTTCAAGTGCTCCCCAGATATCACCATTTAAATCACGAAGTAATGCTCCGGTAAAATAAAGCCAGATCCCATGCTCTCCCAGGTGGGGGAAGAAACCGATTGATGACCAGGCATCCTTCACAAGATTGGATTGTTTCGCATTTCCTTTGTACCACAATGACAGATCATCAGTTCTGCCGTCAAGGATCAGATCTGCAATACATGGCCGTGGTTTCGGATAAAATGCCCGCCAATGTTCACTCGTCCCAACAACCTCATTTGAGGGAATGCCACTATATACAGAGAGGGCCTGGTTCCAATAGACCACATTATGATTCTTATCAATAACAAATTGCGGGATCGGAGATTCCTGTAAGATGGCATTGAGCATTGCCCTGCTTTCCCGAAGGGAGTGTTCCACCTGGTCACAGAGGCCTGCAGCAGAATGAATTGTACCAATGCAGGCAGCTCTTCCTTTGTATTCTCCGATCCGTAATGAGATTATTACAGATATTGTGGATTTTTTATCCTTATGGAGGAACCGGGCTTCATAGGATTCGAGGATAACTTCATACTCTTTTGCATTGTGACATTTCCATATCAGTTCATCACGGTTTTCCGGGGAGATATACTCATACATGAGGGTGCCCAGGATTTCCTCCCGTGTATATCCGATAATCTCGGCAAAAGTCTGATTACAAAAGACGAGCAGATCATCCTGAACGATGAAAACACCATCTTCAATGTGCTCTATCAAAAACCGGTACATCTCCTCGCTCTCCCGAAGAGCCAGTGATGTCTTTTTGATCTCTGTAATATTCCGGATATTTCCTTCAACTCCGGCAAAGGCACCATTAGTATCAAAATAAAAATGTGTACTCGTCGATACCCACACCGGTGTTTTATCCTTTTTTACAAGAAGGGTTTCATAATTATAGACTGAACCTTCTCTTTGCAAAATCTCCATCAGTTTTTGCCGCTCAATGGGATTTTGATAAAAGGTATCTGCAATACTCTTTCCGATGATTTCATCAAGAGAATCATAGCCAAACATACGAAGGACACTTGGGCTGGCCATGATGAGATTTCCCTGTGCATCACTCCGGTAAAAGACATCCTGCGTATTTTCAATAACCGAACGATACCGTTCTTCACTCTCTTTGAGTTGTTCCCGGCTCTCAATCAGTTCCTGAAACTGATG
>CAYWHV010000103.1:0-4790 GCA_964458045.1 uncultured Methanospirillum sp. | reverse complement strand
TTCACATCATGTCCGAGCAGATTCTGGAAGTTTTTATTCACATACAGGATTTCATAGGTATGTGGATCTGCTACGTATACCATCTGATCAAGACTATCAAAGATGGAGAGCAATTGTTCGCGTTCCTGCTCAAGGATTTTTTCCGCATGTTTCTGCTTTATCGCATGATCCACCTTGGATTTCAGCTCCGCGAACTGAGCTTTTGGATCACCGCCTTTCTGGAGGTAAAAATCCGCACCATTATTCAGTGCCTCGATAACGACCTCTTCTCTGCCCCGACCGGTAAAAATTATGAACGGAATGGTATCATTAAAAGTCCGGACCTTTTTAAGGAATTCAACCCCGTTCATCCCTGGCATCTCATAATCAGAGATGATTGCGTCGTACTCATTTTCCTTTAATTTTTTAAGGCCGTCAGATGCTGATATCGCTGTATCGACAAAAAGCCCGCCGCCCCGTTCAAGGAACAGTTTACAGAGGTCAAGCAGGAATTCCTCATCATCAACACAGAGTATCTGATAGAACGTATCTGATCCTGACATGAAGAGTTCCCCTATTAATACCTAACAAATTCCAAATTATTAAAGGCTTGCCTGACTTTGAATAGATATCCATGGATCACTTATATATTATCAATAACCCAGCATCCATAAATGAAAAGATTCAAATTAATTAAGGAGATTGTCAATAAAGGACATTCAGATCTATGATACCGCCGATTCTTGTCAGACAGATACGCTCCTGTGAAGAATGTATATTTTTCAATGCCCTGGAAGAATACTGCACCCTGCATGATGAAGCGTTATACGGGGAAAGACTGGAACGATGGGAACTCGAAGATCCCTCACTCCCCTGCCCATATCATTTTACCCCTGATGAGATCATGGAACTTATCGAACAGAACCCGGGACTTGAGAATCGGCCGCTCATGGACAAAAAATTGTGGATGGCCAGATAATTCTGGATATTATTTCCTTTTTCCAATAAATAAGAAGGGCCGCTTGAAGAATGAAAATGGATTATTTTTAGTCTCTATCGGATAGATTCCTTCACTCGCCGATCTGACATCCTCAATGGTATAAAAGGCATGAGGATTAAAGTCACGAATCAGGACCGCAAGATGAGGGATTTTTACTCGTTTCACCACCATGAAGATGATGTTTACCTCACCATTGGCTCCTCGTCCAGTAATATTGGTCACGCCATAGCCGTACTGCCGTAATCGGGAGATGAAGTCCTCGGTCGGGAGCGGAGTTATCAGACGAATGATTGCCATGCCCAGTTTCATTCGTTCTTCGATCTCCATCCCGATGTAGGTTCCGGCTGCAAATCCTGCACCATACGCAATATAACAGATGGGATTGGTAATATTTGCCATAACCTGTCCGATTGCCAGCAGCCAGATAGTTACCTCAAAAAAACCAAATATTGGAGCAATATACTTAAAACCCCGTGATATCATGATATACCGGATAGTACCGATAGAGACATCGCATATCCGGGCAAGAAAGATGAGTACCGGGATTAATCCAAATGTGAAGAGATCAGATGAGAGAAACCCGACATCCATAGGATCAGGTGAATAGTCTGGTTCCCATCTAATTATAGTTACTGGATATGATTACCGAATGTCGTGATTCCATACATGAATGGACAATGTATCGGCCAGCACGGATCAATGGAAACGAACCGGATATGTAAAATGGACAGTGAATAAGCGAAAGATATTTTTTAATACTGGTGCATGGAACACAACAGGCAATCCGGTATACTGATATGTCCCTGGATCAATATCCTTGCAATTATGTCTGGGACAATGCTTGTTGCAGTTGACGGATCTCCTGAAGGATACAACGCTCTCATCTGGGTTTTGGAGCATATTAAAGAAGAGGGAAGAGCCTGTGCACTCTATGTTATTTCTCCGGCAAAGTATGCGACCATTGATGGAGCCGCAGGGTATGAGGGCATCTCAACCCTCCATGAGATTCGTGAAAGACTGGTCCATGATGAGAAGGAGCAGGTCATGAGCAGAATCAAAGAGCTGGCACATGACCGGAATGTGGATGTAGAAATCATTGTGAGAACCGGTGATCCAAGAAGTGAGATATTACAAACCGCGGAAGAAGTCGGGGCAGATCTTATCGCTGTCGGATCAACAGGAAAAGGACTTGGTGCCAGAATTCTGCTCGGAAGTGTCAGTACTTACATTCTGACTCATGCAAAAGTTACCACCGTGGTTGTCAGGTAAGATTTTTAACTTCAGAATAATCTGAAGTTACCATTGCTCTTTTATCTCCGTTCGTCCAGTATAATGCATGAAGAAATTATCGGTACTCATCCTGCTCCTGCTTATCGGAGCTATGGTAACCGCCGGGTGTACAGCATTTGAGGGAACACAGCCGGCAAGTTTCACCGATGACACGCTCTCTCGCTCGAAGGCTGTATATGAGAGTGAGAATTTTGCCTATGCTCCGGCCCCTGCCCCTCAGGCAACACAGGCAGGCTGGGGATATGATGAAAAATCATCTGACAAACCAGGTGCTTCACTCCCTGATCAGAAGATTATCAGGATTGCTGATATCAAGGTGGAAGTAACCAATGTTTCAGAATCGGCAGAACGGGTAAAAGATGTGGCAAAACGCTATGATGGCCTTATTCAGTCATCATCCGTTTATGCAGGGATTCAGAACAGGTATTCAGGAACGGTTACGATACGGGTACCAGCAGAACGATTTGATGATGCCCTTGCTGATATTGTTGCCATTGGAAGAGTCTTGTCAAGTTCAGTAACCGCTGATGATGTGACTGAAGAGTATGTAGACCTTGTTGCACAACGCGATTCCCTGTCAAACCAGTTAACCCAGTATAACCGCCTGCTGGCAAAAGGACAGAATGTTTCAGAGATCCTCGTTGTCCAGAAGGAGATCGAGCGTGTTCAGGTGCAGCTTGACCGGATCGTCGGAAGAATGAAGTACCTTGACAGCAGAACATCCTTCTCAACGATAACCGTCAGCCTGTCTGAACCGGCACAGGTTGAGGCACCGGGAGGATATTCACTACCGTCGGTTATCAGTGACGGAATAGCCGGGTTTGTCGATACTGTGGTCTGGCTCTTTATTGTCATTCTGACGCTGCTGCCTCTTATCCTCCTGTGTGGTGCAGGGTACTGGGTATACCAGCGATGGAAGAAGAACAGATCAGAGTAATTTACTCATACGATTAACATTTGAGGAGAGATGTTGGAGAAGGGGCAGGAGATACTGATACTCAGGGATGTGCTTATTCCAGGCGGGCGGGTTGCCGATATAACCATCTCTAACGGGCAGGTGATGCATGCCGGTGCAGCAGGAAAGGGTGATCAGGAGATCTCCTGTCGTGGAAAATATGTCCTTCCGGCTGGGACAGACCTCCATGTCCATATGAGGGACGGGACGCAAAAAGCCAAAGAGACCTGGGAGAGCGGGACGAAAAGTGCCATAGCCGGCGGGGTTACGGTGGTAGTGGATCAACCCAATACCATCCCGGCCCTGACAACGCCTGAAAGGATACGGGACCGGGTGATGCTCGCAGAGTCGCAGGCATATGCACGATTTGCGATAAATGGCGGAGTTACCAGTGATGCGGATCTTGCCGGAATATGGAAGGCTGGTGTTTTTGCCTTTGGTGAGACATTTGCCGGTCCATCAAGTTATGGTGAGGCCGTTTCATCAGAGGTACTTGTGCAGGCAATGAACCAGGTTGCCAGATGGGATGGCCTCATGACAATCCATGCCGAGCAGGTAACAGAAGGACAGGACCGAACACTTGCCGAACATGATCATCTCCGCCCGGTGAGCGGTGAGGTTCAGGCAATTCAGGATGTGCTCTCTTTAAATAGCCCGGGTTGTAATCTTCATTTCTGTCACCTCTCATCTGCTGATGCCATCCGGGCAATTCCTGACGGGTTTGCATCCCGTGAGGTTACCCCCCATCATCTCTTTCTCAGTTATGAGTCATGTGATCCGGAAGATGCACATGGAAAGGTAAATCCTCCGCTCCGTTCTGAAAAAGTCCGAAGGGAGTTATTCTCCTGCTGGGATCTGATTGACATCATCGGATCTGATCATGCTCCTCATACCAGAGCAGAGAAGGGACAGGAGTTTCTTTTGGCTCCATCAGGTATACCGGGAGTAGAGACGATGATTCCCCTGCTCATGGGCTGGGTACATGAGAAGAAGATCAGTATAGCAGATGTTATCGCCAAGACATCCGTCAGGCCATCAGAGATTCTTGGGATAACGAAGGCAGGGTTCTCACCCGGAGACCGGGCAGACTTTGCACTATATCCTGATACCCTGACCCGGATATCAGCAGATACTCTTCACAGTACTGCGGGATGGACCCCGTATGAAGGAATGACAGCGGTATTTCCAGAGCAGACAATCCTTGGCGGAACAGTTGTATTCGACTCAGGAGACTTTTTCAGGCCTGATTTGTCAGATGATTACTCAGGTGTCAGACTCTGGGTTCCGGGAAGAGGTTATAGCCTCTGAATACCAATAGATGTGTAGTGCCTCTCCTCGTTTCCATAGGTCCCCGGGTGATACGATGAGGTTTCATAGAGTGATCCACGGGACAACCCGGAAACGGTACATTTAATGGCACCGCCTGGCTGAGGGCGTTTAATAGGTGAAGTACGGCAAAAGCCACTTGTGATCCATATTTGTTAGTGCCAGGCGACAATTCTGATTTCAAGATTTTTATTACTGTTTTTTCTTTTGTTTTTCAGGATATGATGAAAGATTTTGGGA
>CAYWHV010000102.1:6375-8038 GCA_964458045.1 uncultured Methanospirillum sp. | reverse complement strand
TGATCTCCTGAGAACCGGAAGGAGTAGTAACCTGGGCACCTTTCTTTTCAATTTCACTTACAGGCTCTTCCACCTGAAGCATGAACGGAGAAATTCCGCTCTGAAACTCTTCTTCCAGTATTGAGAGAGATTCGCCAAAAATCGCTCCATTGGCTGTTGAAAATTCAAAGTTACCCTGCTCTATTTCATTTTCACTCTTTTCAACAATTAAAACCGGCTCAATCGTCGATAGAGCTTCTATTACAGGGGGACCCTCTTCGGACGCCAGTCCTTCTCCAAATATTGCACCATTCGCAGTAGAGAGCTCAAAATCTATATCGAAATCAGCCCATGAGCCAAAAAAATCCTCTTCAACAGATTCAATAGAAGAAATTGATTCAAATTCCAGCAATCCTTCTTCCTCATTCAGTCCGACCCCATAAACTGCACCATTAGCAAGAGAGATTTCATATTCAAGATTTTCTACAGGAGCAGTATCAGTTTCCGGAGCGGGTTCTGTTTCAGGAGAAGGAACTGGTTCTTCCCAGTCGAGAGATTCGGAAATATCTATCTCCTCCCAATCGACTGGTTCTTCAAACTCTTCCTCTATTAATTCATTCCAATTAAACGGGTCTTCGGGTTCTATTGGTTCGGGCGTAGGAACATCAGTAAAATTATCAGCACATGCGCAACTACCGAATAGTAAAAATAAGAATATTAATACCGACCCTGATAATTTGCAATAATTTATTTTCATTTTGGTCACCCCTTACGTTTCCTTTGCCATCATCCTAATTTTCTATTCATTTCTGTGGAACTGACTTTGAAGTTGAAAAAAATATTATTACACAAAATGACCATCATAGATAGAGATTTCATGAAACAAGGTTGGTCATGAATGGAAAAACTAGAGGATGAAATCTCATAAACTTTCGATGGTTGTTAGTATGCCACCATACTATTAATATATATCGACTATCTTTGAAAAAATGCTAAAAAAGCGCCGGCTGCTTTTTAATTATTTATTTTTATATTATTTTATAGATATGTAAGCGATATACATTTATAAAACCTATTCTAACAATACCATATGAAAGCAATATACCTTCTTGGAATACTTTTTATTGCTATTAGTCTTGTTTCAATAGGGACCGCTGATGAATATCCCTCAGAAGATCCCCCTGAATGGAAAGAAGGATATTTTCCGGTTTATCCATTAGATCCAGAAATTACCTGGTTTGGGAATCTGACCCTTGAAGCAGGGTATCCCCTTGTTGATCATGCATTTGGTCCTTTCACTGAGAAGGACTGGGAGATGTATGGTGTTGGAAAGGAGCATGTTATTCGGATAATTGCATACGAAAATCCTCCTCTCTTTCCAAATACAACAGCATATGCATTATACCATGAAGGAATTGAAACAATGCCATGGTTAATCAATACGAAGAATCCGGTGACAGGGGATGATATGCTTGCCCAGGTTGCATCAACCCCAAAGGGCAAATATAATCCGGATTTAACTCCTCTTGAAAATGATCAAAATAACAATATTGGGTGGTATGTTGTTGACGGAACATTGTATCCACGAACATGGATAAGTGGCCATCTTGCAGATGGGCAGACATGGGTTGAGTATTGGGGACCATTTAATCCGGATAAGGAAGGATCAAAATTGAGGAAAAGA
>CAYWHV010000102.1:0-6365 GCA_964458045.1 uncultured Methanospirillum sp. | reverse complement strand
CCTATACCATCACAGAGGAACCGGTCAATTTTGCTGGTAATACGTACGATGGATTTAAAGTACGAATTGTCGGGCCTCATGTCATCGCTAATGTGCCAGTTGAATCAGTTGAGGAATTGACCCTGGTTGATGGTATTGGCGTCACATCACGGTTGCTATCTCATACTGCAACCGAATCGTTTGTTAGAAACTCTTCAATCACCGGGAGACAAACTATGCCAGAAGGGACAATGATTTTCCGTCACCTGGTAACAATGCTGTCAATGGAGAATGGAGCCTGATAAAAGGTCCCTTCTTAAGAAATTGTGCTAATAATTATTATATATGAAAAAATTAGGTAAAAAATTTCATAAATTACCATATTATAACGAGATATAATAAAAAGGATAGCCCAACGAGGAATATCAGAAACAGATCATGAAAAAAATTACTCTGATTTTAATTTTATTATTAGGATTAAATCTCTTTCTAAATACCAGTGCCGATAGATTACCAAGCGAGGTAGATGAAAACCAGATATTTACCATAGATACTGAAATAAAAGCAATTGGAATAATGAGTGAGGAAAGTTCTGTTGACTGGACAATTGATTATCAGCGTTTGTATGTGAACGGAGCTTATGATTACGGGCATATCCACGACGGAAAATTAAACCGTACTGAAAGTATTGCAATACTCCAATGGGATGATTCACTCCGAAGTTCAGGGGGAAGTATTGCATTGGGAAAAAAGATCTCTTATAATTCGAAAAATAAGGCCTCATCGAGATATAACCTGCAGACTGAAAAAGTGCTGACATATCGGACAAAAGAAGGATCACATCTTTTCGGAGAAGAATTATGGTCGCTTGATGTTGCAGGGAACTGGGATTTGAAGCGTGAATACGTTCGATGTGTTTTTGCAGATGCTGAACCGAATTATTTCCCGGCATTTTGCAATATTGTTAAAGCAGGCAGCAGCATCGTGAATTTCAACACCGGACAAATTTCCACCAGAGGGGTGTCAAGAGCGGTGACATATTATACACAATATCCATCAGCTCTGAATTATCTCATTGCCGTCAGACCAGATTCAAGTATGAATAGTCCGGCAATGGGCACAATAAAAACGAACTTTGGGGGTTCAATCATGGAAGCAAGGGACCAGTCCAATAATGTTTCAGCTACGAATACCTGGAAAGACTCAACATCTGCCACCGGTGGAATAGAAAAGTTCCAAAAGAAATTTACCTATGAATCGGGATTAAAATTCTGATTCAAGTAAAATAATTTAGATAAGATAAATGATGACCGGACATTTTGGTCATTCCAATTTTCTTATACTATAGGAATCCTGATTTTTTAAGAGAGTATTTTCCGTATTAACAATTGCAGAAGAAAAGATTTTAGATGAGATCTCTGCCAAGGTAGATCCCAGACCCAACAAACCAGTCATCCCCTGCCGGAAGAACATAACAGAGTTTCAGTTCATTGTTCCCCGAATCAGGATTGTAATACACAACATAAACAAATCCTCCACCCCGCTCAGCAGCTCGTACCTCCTGGACAATTATCGGAGCTCCATAGACATCAGTAAAGTTCATTCGGTTTGTGCCAATAATCTCACTCTGATGGGGGAGAGCCAGGGTTGTTCCATCATACCCATAGGCAAATATGTATGACCCGCCATCTGCAAAGGACTGGTTCAGGTCGTTAAAGTCCATAATTGCCTGTTCCTTTCCGACCTGATCTGCATGACGTACGGCTTGTTTCACCCGGCTTATAAGGGCGTCAATCTCACCCGATCCAAATTCAGCCTGAATCCAGGGAATATATAATCCGGAGCCAATAAACCAGTCTGAATCTACCGGTTCAACATAATAGATCTTGAGCTGGTTCTGAAACTCCTGGTCCGGATTTGGATATACCCCATACATAAAGCCTCCTCCCTTCCCGGCGGTATCAATCAGTGCAGGCATGATGGAAAAGCCATTCACATCGAAAAGATCCGGCCTGTCCTTTCCTAGCAATCCCTGCTGATAAGGAAGTGCGAGGGTGGTGCTATTCATGGTATAGGCAAAGATATACCGATCACCAGAGACATACGGGCCGGATAGATTGTTAAAAGAAGCACATGCAGATTCCTGACCTGCTGTCCGGGCAAATATGGCTGCATCCTGAACAAACTGAGTGAGATCAGTCAGGCTTGCATTCAGATTTTCAGGCATTAATTCCTCATCCAAGGGGACTTCCTGCTTTTCAGATTCTTCAAGGCTTCTGACGACTGCTACCCGCCAGTTCTGGTTATCAAGGGAAAGAGTTTGCCATACTGCTTCACGGAGAACCTGCCGGTTCCAGTTTTTATCCCAGAAGGTATATTGGATGGTCCCGTCCTCATTCTCAATGACTGCATGCGATACATTCCGCATCTCCGGGGTATCGTAGATGGGATCGGTCAGGACATTCTTCCCGATCTCAACTTCATCCGTTTCATACACGGTCATTCCATTGGTTTCGAGGATAAATACTTCATACCCGGTCTGCTCAGTAAAGGGACCGATAACCGGTCTGAAGAACTCTTCAGGACGGATGGTAACATCAGTATATCCAAGATACTCCTTGTCTTCTGAAAAAATGGGATAACTGATAGAGATTCCATAAAACCCTTCCTCAAGGTAGAAAATGTTGCTGATGACCGGTTCTTGTCTTTCGTTCGCAAACCTGGTTTCTGGCTGATAACTCAGATCAGTACCGATAAGACCTGAAAAGGTGACAGGAGCTGTAGCAGTAACGATATTTTCAGGAGAGATAATCAATGAAGAGTGCCCATAGGGTACACTTTCAAGTTTTGTAACCAATACAGAGGTTGCATTTTCCCCGGATAATCCAATGGTCCGGAGAGATTCAGCACTTTTTTGGTTCTCTTCTCTGATAATTGTCAGTTCACCCGATATCTCACCAGTAATTCGTTCCAGTGCTGAAAGCATATCCGACGGGGGAATCAGGTTCTGGTTTAATGAAGAATCTGGGGCAATATCATCTGCATACGCGGGATTCAGAAAGATCAATATGAGAAAGATGAGTACGGACCATCGTTTCATACTCATCCATCTTCTGATCAGGAGATAAAAACTTCGATTCAGATCACAGGGATGAAAAGGACATGTGGGCATAAATGAAGATTGAAGCCCATATCATCCGGAAAAATGAATAGGCTCCCCATGTAGATTTTGAATGATGCAGCCATTCCCATATCGTTTGGTTACCCAAAAATTTAGTTTTTCCCAATTCCCTGAACGAAGGTTTACATCATTTCACGTGCAAAGAGGGAAGTATGACGCTTGATCACAGGGAAGGATTCGTGGAATTTCAGGGGCGAAATATCTGGTTCAGAATGGATGGAGCACATAATTCCGGGATTCCACTTCTCATTCTTCATGGAGGACCGGGTGTTCCCCATGATTACCTTACCCCTCTCTCGGCCCTCTCTGGAGATCGACCGGTCATCCTATATGATCAACTGGGATGTGGAAATTCTGATAAACCAACAGACGTGTCTTTGTATACCCTGGACTATTTCACGCAGGAACTTGATGTTATTCGACGGGCACTTGATCTGAAAGAGGTTCATATTCTTGGGCAGTCCTGGGGTACCATGCTGGCGGTTCATTATATCCTGACTATGGATCCGCAGGGAGTTCGTTCACTTATCCTATCAGCTCCCTGTCTTTCAGTGACCAGGTGGCATGATGATCAACGTCGGTACATCAATGAACTTCCCTCTGATGTTCGGGAGATAATAGTGACAAGTGAAAGAGAGGGAACCTGTGATACCCCTGAATACCAGGAAGCGATGATGGTCTTTTACCGGAAACACGTCTGCCGGATGGATCCCTGGCCCGAATGTCTTGAAAAGTCGATGGAAAAAATGGCTTTTAATGTGTATGAACACATGTGGGGTCCGAGTGAATTTACCATAACCGGAACCCTGAAAAATTATGAGCGGGCTAATGACTTAAAAAACATAACAATACCCACCCTCTTTACGTGTGGCCGTTATGATGAAGCATCCCCAGAATCAACCACGTATTATCAGAGTATGCTCCCAGGCTCCAGAATTGTCATTTTTGAGGATGCATCCCACTCCCACCATCTTGAACAAGAGACCGCATATCTCAATACGGTCAGGGAATTTTTGTCATCCGGAGAATGATGCTTATTTCGTCCATATTCCCATGAATCGCTTCCTTGCCCCTCTCGGGATATTTTTTTTAGAATCCGGAAATAGTGATCACTCTCCGAAGGCAGCCATAAACAAAATCCGATTCACCTCATCCGGCATTTCAGCCATCGGAACATGAGAGGCTGGGAGCTCATACCAGGTCCACTCTCCATCAGACAATGCAATTTTTTCTTTAACAGCATGAGAAAGAATGGAGAAATTACTGTTTGAACAATACACATACGTTTTTGGTATTGATGCAATCGTTTGGGGGTCAAATACAATTCTCTCTACATAGGGGGGATCCGGGACAAAACCCGGATAAGATGAGGGATCCTGACCGCCTGAAAGCATAATATCATAGAGCGACTGTCCGGATTCCGGGTATGCTGCATCAATATAGACCAGGTGGGAGATTTTTTCAGGCATTCTGGCTGCCACCCCGGTTATGACCATCCCTCCATAACTATGACTGACCAGGATAATGGTATCCAGATCATGCTCATGAACAAGCGAACAGATCTGGGTTATATGATCAGTGAGGTTGGAACTCTTCTCATCTCCAAGGGTGGGAGCATATCCCTGAATGCCCTGATCAGCAAGGGCAGAAAGGGCTGTATCCCATATCCTACCCCCCATCAGGCCATCGGAAGTATGTACCGGATCTCCGGTGGTGAGTTCATTCCAGGTCTCTGTGGACATATTCCCCCCATGAACAAAGATGAATGATACCATATTGTCTCCTGTATGCATTCAATAATTCCTTCAGTCATATAAATCATTTTTGACTCCCCGATAACATCTAAATTTCCCATTGGATTATTTTCATGTGGAAACCTGAATGATCAAACACTGAATATAGGAAAGGGAGTGAGTGATGGCACTTGATTATGAGAGAGGACCATCTGGCATGAAAAAAAAACCTGATTTCAGAAATTGGGTCAATGAACCATAGATATAGTGCTCATTACTAATGAGAAAAGATATATCATTTTACTAATTAGTAATTAGTATGGTTTCTAAGGAGCTTCTGAGACATCTGGTTCGCCAGCAGAAGACACGGATTGATCAGAAAGATGATTCAGTTCGCCGTAATATCCTTGATCAGGTCCTCAATTCGTTTGAGGATAACCGGGTAATCATTCTTACCGGTATTAGGAGATGCGGGAAATCAACGCTCCTGAAACAGATCATGCAGACAAAAATCCACTACTGTTATGTGAATTTTGAAGATGAACGACTCCTTACATTTCCTGCAGAAGAGTTCGAAATTCTAAACGAAGTTCTGATAGAGGTATATGGACCATCTGATATCTATTTTTTTGATGAAATCCAAAATATTGCCGGTTTTGAGACATTCGTGCGGCGGCTTCAGGACGAGGGAAAAAAGATAGTTATCACCGGTTCAAACGCATCCCTCCTCAGCAGGGAATTTGGAACCAGACTCACAGGTAGATATAAACTCTTCGAAATATTTCCATTCTCTTTTGCTGAATACCTCTGCTTTCAAAAGGTAAACGTGAGAAAGGACTCCCTGTACATACCAAATGAACGGGTCACCCTGATTACATCATTCGCAAAATATGTTGAGAATGGTGGAATGCCGGAATATCTCATTCATCATGACCCTGAATATATTAAAACACTCTATGATAATATCCTGTATCGGGATATAATTGCCAGGTATGCTATTCGGAGACAACGACTAATTCGTGAACTCGTGGGAATTCTGATATCGAACATCTCACTCCCCTTTACGTATAACTCACTTAAAAAAACTCTGGGGCTGACAAATGCCATTACAGTCAAGGAATACATCACCTACCTGCATAGTGCGTACATTTTCTTTGAACTGTCTCGATTTGATTATTCAGTAAAAAAACAACTCAATTCACCAAGAAAATGCTATTGTATTGATACTGCATTTGGGATACTTGGGGGTTTCTCACTTTCACCTCATAAAGGGCGGCTTTTAGAAAATATTGTCTATGTGGAGCTGCTTCGACGCGGAATGGACGTGTATTATTTTCAGGAAAAACGAGAATGTGATTTTATCACAAAAGATGGCCCACATATTACGGGAGCTCTTCAGGTATGCTTCGAACTGACGAATGAAAACCGGGACCGGGAGATTGGAGGGATATTGGAGGCTATAGAATTCTTTG
>CAYWHV010000101.1:2969-8154 GCA_964458045.1 uncultured Methanospirillum sp. | reverse complement strand
ACCGGCGGACTCTTTTTCATAGGTGTTCTGTCCATAGCATCAATTCCGCCCTTTAGCGGATTCATCGGTGAATTTCTGATAATTATGTCCCTTATCGGTGGTCTGACAGAGCTCTCTCCGCTTTTGCAGATTGTCATGGTGAGTGTGCTCTCCCTCTTCAGTCTGACAGGAGCTCTGACCGTTACAACTTTTGTGAAAGCCTTCGGGCTGACCTTTCTTGCACTCCCGCGGTCAGAGGGGGCCAGAAAAGCACGGGAAGTTCCCTGGCCTATGTATGCAGGACCGGCTGTCCTTGCCAGTGTCAGTGCCGGTCTAGGTATCTTCTCCGGTCAGATCTTCTCTCTCCTCGGATATCCTGGTCTGCTTCCGGACTTCCTGGTTCTCTTCCTGCTTCTCCTCGGGACTACTATTCTGGTCTATGCAGCAGTCTGGTCTTGTGCCTCACGAAAAACCCGGATTACCAGGACATGGGACTGTGGTATGATGGGCTCTTCGAGCAGGATGGAATATACCGGTTCAGGGTTCACGGAGCCGGTGGTCAGGTTCTTTGGAGCTCTGTACCGGACACGGATATTCTCAACCCGGGAATACCTGGACCCGCATCAATGTCTGTATAAATCCGGAACCGGCGGTATTCGTCTCATGAAATATTTTGAGGAATGTCTGTACCTGCCAATCGCGAGAAGAATTGACCGGTGTGCATCTCTCGTCTCCTCCCTTCAGAACGGGGATGTTGACCGGTATGTCCTCTATGTCTTCTGCACGGTTCTTGTGCTCATTCTCATCCTCGGGTGGTCGGCATGAACGGTGAATCAATTCTCTTTGGTCTCCTGAATGTGGCTTTTGTCCTTTTGATATCGCCATTCTTCATGATGGTCACAAAAAAAGTAAAGGCACGGGTGCAGGGTAGAGAAGGCCCCCATCTCCTGCAGGGTTACTACAATCTTGCAAAACTCTTCAGAAAGGAGACGCTCTACTCAGAGTATGCAGGATTTATCTCCCGGATTGCCCCGTATGCTGCTCTTTCCATACTACTGGTGGCCGCCCTGCAGATTCCACTCATCTGGATACCTGAGCAGGAGCTGGTCACTGCCAATATTATCGTATTTCTCTATCTCCTGGTCGCCGGACGTCTGCTTATTGCCCTACTCGGTCTTGATACGGCAAGCACCTTTGGAGGAATGGGCAGTTCACGTGAGATGAGTCTTTCAGCCATCATTGAACCGGTGACCGTGGTCGTCTTTGCAGCCCTGGTCTATGTGATGGGAAGTTTTTCAATTCATGGGATATTCAGAACGGCAATGGCGACCTTCCCCGCATACAGTCCGACGGTTCTTCTCCTCTCAGTCCCGCTCTTTATCCTCATCATCGTTGAAACGGGGCGGGTCCCGGTGGACAATCCGGAGACTCACCTGGAACTGACCATGGTTCATGAGGGGATGCTGCTTGACACATCTGGGAGGAATCTTGCCCTCTTTGAACTCTCCCATGCGGTAAAACAGACCCTTCTCATGGCAATTCTCCTCAATATTGTAGTTCCGGTGGGAATGGCACTTGAACTTTCAGCTTATGCCCTGATACTGGGAGGGGCTGTCTTCCTCCTGAAAGGGACCGTGCTCTGTGTCATCATCGGGCTTTTTGAGTCTGCATACGCGAAGATGCGGTTCTTCCAGATCCCGAACTTTTTCATGATTGCATTTTTCTTTTCAATTCTTACGATATTCATCGAGGTGATGATGTGATACTCACAGAAGTGGCACCGGCATGGATCAGGATATGCCTGATACTGGTTCTGGTGTCCGGAGGATTTCTCCTCTCGTCAAGAAGTCTAAAAAATCTGGTCAGGACATACCGGTTCCAGTCATTCCTGCTGGTTCTGATTGCCCTTGGCCTTGTCGTGCTTGAAGGACATACCATCCTCCTCCTGGTCGCAGCCCTCACGTTGGTCTCCAAGGTTTTTGGGATTCCGGCTTTTATCCGGCTCATTCAGGAACGGATGAGTATCCAGCAGGATCTCCGATTCTCCTATCTCCGGCCACCTGGTGCTCTCTTGCTCAGTATTCTCATCATTCTGCTCGTCTATGTCTGTTTTGCACAGATACTTGAGAAACTCTATGCGGCAAACAGCCTGTTCTTTTTAGGCTCGGTCATCGGTGTGTCACTGGTTCTGATGGGACTGATTGCGGTATGCACCAGGAAGATGGCGATATCCAAGGTCATCGGGTACCTGTCGATGGAGAACGGGGTCCTCGTGTTCGGACTATTTGTTACCGAACTCCCGTTTTTCATCGAGTTTGTCATCATCATCGATCTCATCATCCTCGTGCTTTTGACATCCATCATGACCGTCGGTATAGACTCGTCCATTGAGGAGTATAAATCCCGGATGCAGGAGTTTCATCTGCTGTCTGAAGAGGGGGGGATGTCATGATTGCAGTCCTGTACCCGGTGCTTGCGATGGGGATTCTGCTTTTGCAGCTGATTCTCCGGACCCACCGGTCATTAAGCCTTCTTGGTGTTATCCATCCGGTCCTGTCATTCATACTAACCCTGTACCTCATCGCCACTCCTGCGGTCTGGGATGAGTCACCCTTCTTCCTTATCGATCATATGAGCCTTTTTGTCATGCTCATAACCAGTATCATCTTCTCTGCAGCAAGCATCTATGCGGTCGGGTATATTGACGGACTGGTGAGGTCAGGGGATCTTGAGAAGAGAAGTTTGCGGATATTTTATTTCGGGTTCTCACTGCTGCTTGCCGCTACAACCATGGCAATCTTTACCCCGAATATTGCCATGTTCTGGATCTGTGCCGAGCTGACCACGGTTCTCTCTGCATTGCTGATTGCAATCCTTGCACTCCGGGCAACAATAGATGCATCACTCAAGTATATCTTTATCTGCTCAACCTCGATGCTCTTCTCATTTATCGGGATTATCTTCCTCTTTGAAGCGGTCAGGAACAAGACCGGTGTTGGAAGCCTTGAGTGGAAGGAGATTTTGCACGAGGCAGCAGGTCTTGACAGTGGCATGGTCTTTATCGCCTTTGTCTTCTTCTTTATCGGGTTTGCAGCAAAGTCAGGGATCGTGCCATTTCATACCTGGCTTCCCGAGGCTCATGCCAAAGCACCCTCTGCGGTGAGTGCGGTCCTGTCCGGAGCAATACTCAATATCGGGATGTATGGAATCCTCCGGATGACCGGGATTATGCAGAGAAAAGAGGTCTTCGGGCAGGTGTCAGTTCTCCTGATCGTCTTTGCATTGATTACGATGTCTGTTGCCTGCCTCTCGATGCTCCGGCAGAAAAAGCTCAAGACTCTTATCGCTTTCTCATCCATTGAAAATATGGGGTTCATCATGCTTGGAATTGGTATCGGAAGTCCTGTGGCATTATTCTGGGCACTCTTTCACATGCTCGGACATTCCTGCATCAAGGCAGGGCTGTTCTTCTCCGCTGGTATTCTCCACCGCCAGTACAAGATTCCGACCCGGTCCGGTGAGGATGAGATTGGAGACCTCTTTCTGCTTCAGCCCTTTGCTGCGATAACTCTGATGGCAGGCTGTGCGGCACTCATCGGAATGCCCCTGTTCCCGCTCTTTCTCTCAAAAGTCGGGATACTTCTCGCGTCTGCAGAGGTGTCGGTGTGGATTCCGGCATTCGTGCTCCTCCTTTTTGCCTGTGCAGGGGTTGCCCTTGTCCGGTATTACCTCTCGGTGATGGCGATCAGGTTCCCGGCCGGAGAAGGCCCGGTGCCCTATAACGCACCCTTCTCCATGAACCTCCCGATAATCCTGCTCCTCCTCCTTTCAATCGTGATTGGGACCGTGATGATACCGGAAGAAGAGGCATTCCTCGCTGCCGCCGTTGCTGATCTGGGATTCGGGGTGCAGATATGATCGGTATTCATGTACACTATTCGGCTCTGTCTCTGCCTGTAGAGTGGCTGATTGGAGAAGATAGGGCAACATTATCCTATGCGGTGCCTGATGACCGGATTGCCCCGATTGCCGAGACGCTTCTGGCTCTTGAGTCACGCCTTGTCTGGATATTCTGCACGGAAGAAAGGGACGAGGGTTCATACACGCTCTGGTATGTCTTTGAACTTGCAGAGATGAGGAAATATCTCGTCCTGGTCCTCAATACCAGTAAGCCGGTATCTCTGGCAGAGATCTACCCTGCAGCCAGCCGGTTTGAGCGGGCGATCTCTGATGGATTTGGTCTTCAGTTTACCGGTTCCCCGGATACCCGCAGACTCTTCCTTCATGAAGCATATCCTGACGGGTTTCACCCGATGAAAAAGAGCGTGAAGAATGCTCCCATTGTCCCGTCAGAGCATCCGATTCCCTATGAATTCAGGTCAATGGAAGGGACCAGTGTGTACCAGGTTCCGGTCGGCCCGGTCCATGCAGGTATCATTGAACCGGGTCATTTCCGGTTCTCTGTGATTGGTGAGGATATTCTGAACCTGGAGATCCGTCTTGGATACCTGCACCGGGGGATTGAAAAACTGGCGGAGGGGTGCAGTCCAGAAAAGGGAGTCCGGATAGCAGAATCTGTGAGTGGGGATGAGTCGGTTGCAAATGCCTGCTGCTTTGCGATGGCAGTTGAACAGGTTCTCTCCCTCTCTGTCCCGCCCCGTGCCCTGTATCTCCGTGGTCTTCTCCTCGAACTTGAACGGTCCTGGTCACTTCTATCTGATTTAGCTGGTATGGTCACCGACGTTGCGTTTTCGACAGCGGCCAGCCGGTTTACCATCCTTCGGGAGATGTTACAACGTGTATGTGAGCGATTGACCGGGTCACGATTCCTCAAGGGGATTATCTCAATCGGTGGCATCAGTCATGACATTTCTGATGATCTGCTGATAGAGGTGAAGGATACGGTCATGAGGGTCAGGGGGGAACTGGAGAGAATCCTGTCCTGGGTCCTCTCTGTTCCATCCGTCATTGACCGGTTCTCCACTACCGGAGTGGTTCGGGAACCACTCATTGATCCCCTTGCCCTGTCAGGGCCGGTTGCACGGGCAAGTGGCCGGGCACTTGATGTCAGGTGTGATCATCCCTATGGTCTCTATGAAATCTGTCCGGTATCTCCGGTTACCCGGATGAGTGGCGATGTAATGGGGCGGTTTGCCCTGAAAGGAGATGAAGTCCTGGCATCCCTCTCGTATATCAACGAACTCAC
>CAYWHV010000101.1:0-2869 GCA_964458045.1 uncultured Methanospirillum sp. | reverse complement strand
CATACACTCCTGACCCGGCATATGAGTCAGCAGGTTTGTTGCTCAGGGAGGAGATTGACCGGGTATTCGGGCATAGTATTGCTATCCGGGAGGTTGACTGTGGAAGTGACAATGCTGCAGAGATTGAACTTGCAAACCTCTCTGCTCCGCATTATGATGTCGAGCGGTTTGGAATAACCTTTGTCGCCTCTCCCCGGCATGCTGATATCCTCGCCGTGACCGGTGTGGTGACCCATGGCATGAAGGAAGCACTCCTGAAAACCTACGAGGCAACCCCTGAACCGAAATTTGTCATCGCTGTCGGGGATGATGCCTGCACCGGCGGCATGTATGCCGGAACCTATGCCGCTCTTGGCCCGGTTGATACTGTACTCCCTGTTGATCTGAAGATCCCGGGAAATCCTCCGACACCGATTGCCATCTTGGAAGGTCTGCTCGGACTGATGAAGACGGCGAAAAAAAGATAATTGTTCTGATTATTCAGATTATTTACTAAAGCGTCTTTTCGGGATATCAGACTGCTTTCTTCCTCTTTTTGCAACAAGTCTGATTCTTCCTATCTGTGCACCGTTCAGGACATTGATGACGTCTTGGACCGAGGGTTCGGGAACGTCAATGTAGGTTGCAGTCTGTCCAAGCCTGATATTTCCGATATCATTCTGGATATTTTTGCCACTGTTTCTAACAACCTGCAGGATATCCCTGACTAAAATACCATCCTGCCTGCCTGCCGAGAGCCTGACAACTGCCTGCTCACCCAGGTATTTATCGAGTTCATCCTCTTTTTCTGTTGCAATACCTGCTGCAATCATTAAAAGTGAGGTTGCAAGGGCGACCGGGTCGGCACCTTCGGCAAGTTTCTCTTCAATCATGGGCCGGCAGAATGTGAGGTCACCGGTCTGCATCAGGTTATTTGCATCGGCAAGGGTGCTTGTTGCCTTCTTTCCACCGATCTCACGAAGGGTCGGGATCGGGAGTGGTTCAGGTTCGGCACGGGTGCTCCGTCTGACATCACGGAGCCTGTATCGTTCCCGTGGACTGACAAAGCTGATTGCCCGTCCGGTTCTTCCAGCCCGTGCTGTCCTGCCAATCCTGTGCACGTAGTACTCGTCATCCTGGGGGAAGTCAAAGTTACAGACAAGGTCGATCTCTTCGACATCAATACCTCTGGCTGCCACATCAGTTGCGATAAGGATCTCAATATGCCCTTTCCGGAAGGCGTTCATCACTTTATCACGTTGTGCCTGTGCCATTCCGCCATGGAGACCGTCAGCCAGGAACCCTTCTGCCTTCACGGCATTTGCAACTGAATCAACTGCAATCTGGGTATTGCAAAAGATAATCGTCCGCTGGGGTTGATAGAACTCAAGGACTCTGATTAAGGTATCAGCCTTTGCCGGTTCTCTGACCTCAATGTAATATTGTTCTATCTCCGGAACAGTCAGTTCCTGGTGGACCATCTTGACGTCAATTGGGTTTTTCTGGTATCTGCGGGAGATATCCAGAATTTCCGAAGGGAAGGTTGCTGAAAGGATGACGGTCTGGTGATCTTTTGGAATATGGGAGAGTATTTCTTCAATATCTTCACGGAAACCCATGTCCAGCATCTGATCAGCTTCATCAAGGACAACCAGGGAGACTGAATCAAGAACCATGGTGCCCCGTTTGATATGATCGATGACCCGTCCCGGGGTTCCAATGACAATCTGAACTCCGCGTGATAATGCCCGTAACTGCCGATCAATAGGCTGACCCCCGTACACCGGAAGGATAGAGACTCCTTTCTTGTGTATGGCCAGTCTGTTCATTTCAGTGCCTACCTGCACAGCGAGTTCTCGGGTTGGGCACAAAATAATTGTCTGAACTTTCTTGTTTGCAGGCTGACACATTTCCAGTGCCGGTATTCCATACGCTGCAGTCTTCCCGGTTCCGGTATATGCCTGTCCCGCAACATCATTGCCAGCGATTATTAAGGGGATGACTTCTGACTGTATTGGGGTGGGTTCTTCATATCCGATATCCCGGATGGCTTTAAGGATTCCAGGTGAAAGCTGGAGGTCTGAAAAAGAAGGTGTTTCCATCGCATAATCTGCGTGCCATGGGGATATAAGCATAATGGTTTCACTCTGGAAAACCTGCGTCAATAGATGATTTTATATCTCCACTCATAACCCTCTTGGCATGCCGCGGAAAAAAATTATGGAAATGTATTACTTTTCAGAGCAGGGTAATCAGCATCGCAACAACCCACGGAATAATGAGATTGTCATCGACCGGACTTAAGAGCTCCACAAATCCGGCAACGAGTGAGATGAGAACGGCATACACCGGTGGCGAAATCAGCAAAAGCAGGGCTGCTGTGATGATGACTCCTCCAAGAAATCCTTCCAGAGTCTTTTTCTTCCATATCCGGTGCTTTCCAAACCTGACACCAATGATGGTTGAAAACCCGTCAAGCACGGCAAGGACCGCAACTGATACCGCTGCAACAACCGGCGGGAAGAACATCAGGGTGACGAGGGCACTGAACACAAAAAAGAATGCTCCCTTCCCAGGAAACTCGCCTTCACGCTCCATGTGGTGAATAACCGTGCTGATGAGCGGGATGGTGTATCCTTTCATGCACAGGTCGATGAGGATAAGACCGATGTACAGGGAAAACCCGATGATCATTGCGGCATGGTAGGTCTGAAAGATAAGGATTACACCGGCAACAAGGAGTCCGAATAACAGGTGGGAAGTCTTGCGCAGGTACTCATTCATGCGTACAGGAGGTCAGCGGGACGGATAAGGTGATCCTTTCCAAAGGGCTTAAAAAAAAGCTGGGGTGCGAAAAATGGAGGGATGATCACTCATCCTGGAATATATT
>CAYWHV010000100.1:0-8180 GCA_964458045.1 uncultured Methanospirillum sp. | reverse complement strand
TTGCCCATTCACAGATTGAGGATCTGCTGCTCCGGAGTTATTACCAGAACTGGGTCGACGGACTTCGGGAACATGACCCGGTGCTCAGGGAGTTTTACCGTCCGAGGTTTGAAGATTCCATCGGGAAGTTCAGAGAGATAGATGCGAATTTTGCAGATCTGACCAGAAAGGAGATAGAGGCACGCCTTTCTGCCCGTATTCCTCGGGGCACAGAAGATGCAGAGAAAGAGGAACTTGGGGTTCTGCGTCATCAGATCCATCTGCAGCGGCGGAACATGCCGGTTCGGACCCTATTTAAGAGTATTCCCACTATCCTGCCCAGATTAAAGCCCTGTATGTTGATGAGTCCAATTTCTGTTGCCCAGTACCTGGATCCGCATATCCACCGGTTTGACCTGGTTATCTTTGATGAAGCCTCACAGATCCCGGTATCTGATGCGATTGGGGTGATTGCACGGGGAAATTCTGCCATTATTGTTGGTGACCCGAAACAGCTCCCTCCCACGAGCCTCTTTCAGCGGATGAATGAAGGTGATGGCGATGAGTTTGGGACATCTACTCTTGATCTGGAGAGTATCCTGGATGAGTGTATTGCATCAGATATCCCGCAGATGCACCTTGCATGGCATTACCGGAGCAGGCATGAGAGTCTTATCGCCTTTAGCAACTACCACTTTTACCGGAATCGTCTCCTGACATTTCCATCGCCTCATACCAGCCCTGCCATCTCCCTCGTTCATATTGATGGCGTCTTTGATTCGGGAAATACCCGGACGAACCGGGCAGAGGCCGAAGCGGTTGTCAGCGAGATAGTAAGAAGGCTCCGTGACCCTGCCACCTCATCTGACTCAATCGGGATCATCACGTTTAACGAACGGCAGCAGGATCTGATCCGGACTCTGCTGGAGAAGGAACGGCGGTTGAGGCCTGATATTGAACCCTATTTCAGCGATGACCGTTCTGAATCGGTCTTTATCAAAAACCTTGAGAATGTGCAGGGTGATGAACGGGATGTTATTCTCTTCTCTGTCGGGTATGGCCCGGATAAGTCAGGCAGGGTTTCACTCAATTTCGGACCGCTGAACCGTGACGGGGGAGAACGACGCCTGAATGTTGCAATTACCAGGGCGAGAAAAGAGATCAGGGTGTTCTCCTCGATGACTCCTGAGCATATCGACCTGTCACGGACCCGGCGGATGGGAGGTTTTCTCCTGAAATCATTCCTTGAATTCGCTGAAAAAGGGCCGAAAGCAATATCAGAGACCTGCATCCGGGACATGGAGACGGATGTCCGGCCTTTTGAATTGGAGGTTGCGAAATCCCTCCGTGATCAGGGATATGAGGTCCACACCCATGTCGGATGCGGAGGATACCGGATAGATGTGGCGGTACTGGACCCTGACCTTCCGGGACGGTATATTCTTGGTATTGTATGTGACGGACCCTGGTACCAGGAGGCAAAATCAGCCCGTGATCGTGATGTTCTCACCTTCTTTGTCCTGCAAACCCTTGGCTGGAACATTCACCGGATATGGTCAACCGACTGGTGGGATGAGCAGGAGGTTGAGATTAGTCGCATTATTCACATCATCGACGAGATCAGGCGGGAGTATGCACCGGAGACGATGCTCTACTGTCCGGAGGAGGGCGACGAGCATGAGGAGACCGGATGTGAAGAGGGCGTTCTGGATGAACAGTGTGATACCTCCCTGGAGGATGGTACGGAAGGTGAGATCACCGGAAATGGGGAATGTCCGGAATCTGAAAGAGAATCGTTCGTTGATGCACCAACTCTCCACAATGTCTCCCCCGTGCCGGTGAAATTTCCCGAGATCCGGTACGTCGCCTATATGGGATATGAGGTATTGGGAACGAAGGATGATCTTCTGAGCGGAGCCCAAGACGATAATATCACCCGGGTTTTGCAGGCGATTGTGGCGGTTGAAGGCCCTGTTCCCCGTGATCGCTGCATTGCACGACTTCTTCCCCACTGGCAGATCACCCGGAAAACCGCCCCGGTCAGGAATAAAATCGAATCAGTTCTCCTTTCACTTCCCTTCCACCAGGAGGAAGAAGGGGATCAGGTCTTTTTCTGGTCAGATCATCAGGCATTTCTGGAATATGTGACCTTTCGTTCCCATCCCGCAGGGGATCCCTGGCAACGGAAGGTTGATGAGATCTCAATCCAGGAGTATTCCAACGCGATCATCCATCTGATGAAACAGAAGGGATCCCTAAGCAAAAGCGTCCTGAACCGGAAGATTGGCTCCCTGTTTGGAATAAAACGGATGAGTCCTGCACTTGAGGGCAGGATAGAGCAGGGAATAGCCCTTCTCATGGATAGAGGCGAAGTACGACAGGAAGGAGATGAACTGATGTATGCTCCCCCTGACTGATTGAAGGGCTAAAACCCTGCCATTTCACCCGATGCATCTCACTATAAAAAATCTTAATTTTTATAGGAAATCTCTTTATCTCCCTGGTGCATTGTAGAATGAGATACATACGCAGGACCCGGTTGTTTGACGATCCTCCCTGGATCATCCGGGTGACTATCAAAATTATGGGTATGTGTATCTTTATGTATATTTTTGCATTATTTTGTATGCGAATATATATAATTTTTAACGTTGACCTGAATAACACACGGAGGAAGGAAGATGGAAGATATACCTGAACAGGAAGGACGCAGTTGGTTTGATTTTCTGATCACCCGGGTTACTGCTCTCCTTGATGTGGAGGCGTATGACCAGGCCCTTATTCAGGTTGATAAGGGGCTGTCTGTCTGGAAGGATAATTATTACCTCATCTTCCTGAAATCCATCGTCCTTTCATACCTGAAACGTCCGGATGAGTCCTTAGGCTTATTATACCAGATCTACCGGGAGAATCCCTTTGAAGAGAAGTTCCGGGACGAACTGGGCAGAAATCTCATGCTCCAGGGGTACTATCATAGTGCTCTCTCTGTTCTTCACCACTATGAACTCATGTCAAACGGCCTTGCCGGAATTCGAAAACTCTTCATCAGTATCTGTCATATCTTCACCGGAAACCCTGATTCCGCCATAGAATATTGTGATGGAATACAATCCCAGCTGGGTGACACCCCTGATGCTACCGGATTTATGGCGACAATCCACGCACTCAAAGCCCTGGCTCTTATTCATAAAGGGGAGGAGACCACTGCCGGTGAGATAATGTCTGTCATTGGAGATGAGAGTGCCAATCAGCCGCTTGTTCCCTATGTAAAAGGGGTCGTTGCATGGAAAAACGGAGATCCAGGTGCAGCAGAGACCTTTCTTCGGGCGGCATGCGAGGAGCAGCCCCAGGATATGCAGTCAAAAGCTGATCTCGCTTCTCTCCTGACCGAATGTGGAAGGGATGAGGAGGCTTCAGAGATCAGGCGGGAGATCTATGGCTTTTTTGCACCGGCACAACCTCTGGCCGCTCCCCTGTTCAGAGCTGAAGAGCTCCTGAAATTAGGGAGATCTGAAGAAGCAGTCCGGTTTCTGGAATCTGCACGGGCCTCTTCGGATGATGCGGATCTCTTCACTCCCTATCTCTCATCTCTTTATTTCACCGGCCGGTATGATGATGTGGTCAGCCTGGCAGATTCGGATGAAAAGGGAAGCGATGACTGGAATGTGATATATCTCAAAGCATCAGCCCTGTATTCATCAGGAAAAATCAGGGATGCTATCAGGTGTATGATAGCCGCAGCAGCGAGGGACCGGACACATATGATGTTCTCCCTGATTCATATGCGGTCTGCCGGCTATTTCAAGGCCCCGTTGGAAGAGACTCCGGAATCGCTGGCCGTTGAATTATTCCTGACCGATGGCATGGATGCTGCGATTCCTCCCTTTGAGGTTCTTGCTGATACAAGCAAAGTCCTGGAGTACCAGGTCTTTCTCACCTTGTGTTACATTATGGCCAGCCGGGGAACGGATGCCGTTCTCATATCCGAACGGTATGCAGATTCAGAGGAGCCGGATTTTTGTCTGATTCGTGCCATTGCGTTCAGGTCTGTCGGGTGTCTGCATGATGCAGAGAAGATCACACGGGCCGTTCTCACGAAGAATCCTGATTCCAGACCGGCATTAAATATGCATGTCCGGACGCTCCTTGAACAGGACCGATACCGTGATGCATATTTTGAACTGAGTTCACGAAAGGATGCGTTGTCATCAGACTGCACATTGCTTGAGGTGCTGGCAAGTTGCCTTATCCGGTCAGGTGAATATCGCGATGCAGCCCTGACCGCTCTCCGAATCCTGCAGATGAATCCTGATCGTCCGATGGATTATTATCTGTGTGCCCTGGCATGTCTGCTGGAGGGGAGTTTTCATACCGCCCTGTATGCAATGCGGGAAAACTTCCGTATATGCGGAACTTCGAAGAAAAGCCTCCTGATGTATACCCGGTTATTAATCCTGGCAACAGAACCACAAGAAGCTGCGATCCTCTTCTCCGAATGTAAGGAGTCCCTGCCAAACACGGCAGAGGTCAGGTATCTGCACACGGCAGCCCGTATTCTATCAGGAAATGATTCGGAGAGTGAATCGGTTTCGGAGTATGCTGCCCGGTTTTTCCAGGCAGAGAAAGGAGAGCTTCGGGCATATGTCGGGGAATACCGGCAGGCGGCCAGGATGCTTGCTGAGGAGATTCGTCAGGATCCTGATGATACATCTCTGCGGACTGCCTTTGCCAGAGTGTTATTTGAACTGGAACATTATGGGGAAGGACTTCACCAGATTTCTCTTGCAGCCGGTCGGTATGGATACGAAGGTGAAGTACAGGAACTGCTGGATGAGGGGCTGAAGATGCTCCGGATGCAGGGTCCGCTTGAGGAGCTGAAAACGATAAGCAGTACTCCGGAGAGGTATGCAGAACTGCTCCATGAAAGGGCGGTGAGTCTTGATCGATACGGAGTAGTCAGACTTGCTGCTAAAGCCTGCACTACGCTTACCGATATTGAGTCAGATTCTCCGATCGTCTCCCGGTTCAAGGCAGATGCGTATCACATGCTTGGCGACCTGGAGGAGAATGATGAGCGGTATGAACAGGCCATACAGGTGTATGATACACTTCTTCAAAGCGATCCTGACAACTCTGATCTTCTTGCCGAGAAGGGTTTGGTTCTTGATAATCTCCACCGGTTTGCTGAGGCCGAGACGGTTCTTGACAGGGCCCTTGAACTGGATCCATCATCCGGTGTTGCGCATTCAGCACTCTGCTGGTGTTTATCCAGCCTGGGACGACATGAAGAGGCTGTTACGCATGGAGATAAGGCCATTATTCTCATGCCTGATGAATGGGGGGCCTGGAATAACCGTGGCCTTTCAAGGCTTGGTCTGCATGATATCGAGGGGGCGGTGTCAGATTTCAGGCAGGCGGTCAGGTGTCAGCCTGGAGAGGTCATTGCACGGAGAAATCTCTGCGATGCCCTGGCAGCCCTTGATGACGATGGTGCCCATGAAGAGTATGAACAGATCATCGTCAGGTTTGGGAAGCGGGCATTTCCTGAAGGGGAAGAGGAGATGCCAGCAGAACGCAGGGAACCGGGGAGGCCTCTGAAAACCCCGGTCGGGTACATGGATGGGTATTGGTGATACCCATGGATATCTTTGGATACTGGCTCCATCAGTCACTTGGTTTGCATCTGAATGAGGAAGAGGAACAAAAAAAGAAGCGAAAAAAGAAGGAACAGGAGGAGCGGGAACGATTCTGGTCCGATAGGGAATAATCCTTATCCGTCTTCATTTTTCTGCTCTCCGCTTCTTTTCCTGGTATATCGCTGAAGAAGAAACTCCTGAAGATCTGCTTCAGTTACCCGGTATGATTTCCCGATTTTTATCGCGTAGAGTTCTCCTTTCCTGATGAGGTCACGGATGACTTCCGGCTCGATATCCAGGATCTCTGCAACGGTATCGGTCCTGAGAAATTTTCCCTTCTCAAGTTCAAAATTTTTTCTGAATTCACGTTCCTTTGCAAGTTCCAAAAGGTATGGTGCCTTTTTCGCTTCGGTATATCGTGCTGTGGATTCAGGATTTTTCCGGGGGGGCATGGGAATGTTCTGTGTATAGTGTTGATTGAAGGGTGTATTTGAATGTATGTGAATGCGTAGGTTTGTACACCTGTTTGGTTCATCCACAAACTTTGGGAACAGGGAGTGCACACCATCATACCCGTGGTGTGGTGCGATAGATGACCAGTGAAGGAATGATGATTCCCGCAATCAGGATAAATGCAACAACTCCGGCGTAGAGGCATTGTTGCAGGGAATAGATGACCATCTTTTCTGAAAGAACAGTTCCGGTGTGGGCTATTGCAAATAATCCATGAAGTCCTTTGATCATGGCAAGACCCGGAATCATGGTAATACCTGCAATTACCGCGATGAACACGCCGGGAACACGGGTGAGACTCCCGTAATACGCTGCGATAATGGTTGCTATGACCATTCCTGAAAAAATACAGAAGAACGTATCCAGTCCGAATAAAAGCCCGATTTCTCTCGTCATTCTTCCGGCGATTCCACAGATGATGCATCCCGGAAGAACGAAAAGAGGGGTGTTAAAGAGAAGGGCAAAACCGGATGCAGCAATTCCGGCAGCTATGCTCATGGTAAGGATGGAAAAGATAAGATCTGGAGCGGGTTCATTCACCTGTACCATCGTTCCTAGCAATCCCAGAGGAATAAGAAGAGAACCTGAAATAATACAGATATGGGTGAAGGCAGAGACCAGCCGGACAATACCACAACTGGTATGATCGCGGATGATGTCAAGTCCTCCGTCAATCAGGAGAAATCCGGGAATAAGGAAGAGAACACTTGATATCAGGGCTACTTCGGGTGTTGCGGTCGGGATTATCCTGGAAAGAATGGCTGCAAAAAATCCTCCTGCAGATGCAGTCATCAGGGTTGACAGATAGATGTTATTGAGTCCTTTTCCAAACCTGAATTTGATTGATAATGCACAAAATGCTGATATCCCAATGATGAAAAGAGAGGGTATATCTGCATGATTGAGCCAACCAAATGAAGCACAGGCAATACTGGTGAGAAAGATGATGAGAGGTTTCGGGTATATTGGTTTCCCATTCTGTATCCGGAGTATTTCTGCCCGGATGGCACAGATGTCCCCTTTATAAGAAGGAATCCTATGGAGCAGCTGACTTACCTGGTGAAGAACTGTGATATTTACCTTAAATGGTTCCCGAATGACATAAAGCCGGCTTTCAATGTGATCGTGATGGTGTATACTGAGTTCTATGGTTTCATACCCGACAAAGATGTGAACATTGGTATCTCCCAGTTCACCAGCCAGCCCCCGTACCGAATCCGTGACCCGCTGGACCGCAGCTCCTGCTTCATACAGGGTTTTTGCAAGGTCCAGATAGAGATCAGCCATCTCATACCGGGAATTATCACAATATTCTTCTGGTACCATATCGCTTGTTACCAGAGATATCAACGAGTATCTATAATAAATGGTGTTATCCAGAAGAACATGAACTTAATTTTAAGGCAGAAAATCTCTCTCCCCGGATCTTCCGGGTATTAACGATACTGTTTGCTCCTTTATTGAATATCACCAGAGATCCTCTGTCAACCGGTTGCCTGAATGCTCATATGTATTCTTGAAGTAGATCTGATCATTCAGATTGCCTGGTTCGATTGTTATCCCAATAGGGATCTGTATCGGGCCTTAATGCTCTGTAGCCCCAACGATGATCTGTATTATCTGGTCGGTTATCCCGACTATATCCATACTTTTTTAGGCCTGACTTCATTGCCATGGAAGGCTATGCTGGTCCAGTCCATGTTGATGATGATATGCTCAAAATCGGATCTCGAAAAAAGTTCATCCTGGATGTCAGAGATGATTTCATCACGGTGAGACATAAAAAAGAGATATGCTCACAGAGGAAAATGATATTATAAGAATACCTGGGCTGGCATGGAATATAAATTTCGCATCGGGACGGATGATTTTAAGAAATTGCGGGATGATGGAGGGTACTTCATTGACAAGACCCTGTTTATCAAGGAAATAATTGATGGAAATAAAGTTACCCACATCCCCCGTCCCCGCCGGTTTGGCAAAACCCTGAATATGACAATGCTCCGGTATTTCTTTGAAAAGTCTGAAGAGAGCAGGGCATATCTCTTTGAG
>CAYWHV010000099.1:0-8183 GCA_964458045.1 uncultured Methanospirillum sp. | reverse complement strand
GCAACCCCTATCCGCACTCCTCCTTCGATATCTTTTGTCACCGGATACCCAAAGGCAGAGGCCCGTTCAGATGGTCCGTCCCCGCTTTTGTCGGTATGAGAAAGACGGCTGGCACGGGCTGACTCACGGGCATACGCTCCTGCAATGCTCGCAAGATCCTCATCCCAGGTAAGGGGCTGCAGCCCCTCCTGTATACGGTTCTCGTTTGTACTCTCCCGGATGGTGGAGATTACCTCATCCTCGAGAACTGACTGGTTCGGGAGAGGCTTTTTCGTCAGGGGGATCAGGGTGGGAATTCGTCCTATTGTCCCTGCCTTTTCAGGATCCCGGTACCCGGTCCCTTTTATGTATCCATATACATGATACTCACCGGGGGGTAGATCTGCAGAAACCGTTCCGATATAGGGAAGACTCATATTCTGTCCTGGCCGGATGGGATCAACCGGGATTGCACTGATGGTCGCATTCAGATTTGGATCTTCCGGCGATCGAAAGAAGATGTATATCGTGGTAATCCCGCTCGTCTGGTCACCGGTGTTTTCGATGGTAACCGTCCCTTCATAGGGATAGCCGGGATGGGCAGACTCTTCACCGGAAAGACCGGTAATTTTCAGAGACGGGCCGATGGATACCGCACTCGTTATTGTGGAGAGGAATATTACCAGCAGAACAGATATCAGGAAAAGGGAAAATTTCGGATGGTTTGGTGTGGGGTGATTCATCAGATCACACAGGTAGCACGTACAGGAAAAACATGTTTCTGGTGTAAAGGAAAAAGGTCAGATCTCGTCAGGTTCAAGGTCTTCAAACTCGATGTCGGTCAGGTCACCATCACCTGAAAGATCATCATCCATCATCGACTCATCAAGAGGCATGTCAAAGTCTGAGAGGCCTTCTTCTGAAAGACCGCCGCTATCTTCAACTTCAGTTACTTCCTCTCCGCCGGACAGGTCACCAGACAGGTCATCTTCCATAGAATCGCCAAAGCCTGAATCAGACATATCAGGTTCAAGATCGCCTTCGAAATCCGGAAGGTCTCCTGACTCGGTGACCGGCTGCTCATCAACATTCGGCTCATCAAAGGACCCAAAGTCATCATCCTCAATTCCCGGAAGTGATGCCTCACCCTCTTCATCCTCTGAGAATTCATCGCCAAAGAGGTCGGCTGACCCGCCTTCATCAAAGTCGTCTGGTAACGGGAGATCGCCCTCGCCTTCTGAAATTGCGGCCCCGGCAACTGCAACTGCGGCTCCTGCAGTGGCAGCAGCAACCGGCACATACCCACCTGATGAACCGGATGATGAACTGGCCCCTGATGAGGTTGTGGATCTGGACGGACGAAGTGGTTCAGGAACCGGAAGCCCGTCTTCCTTTCTCCGTTCAGCCACATATTCCCGGATGCGGTCACGAAGCGGAAGGTTTGACCGGGGTGACTGCACCGGCATGGATTTTATTGGCTCCGAAACCGACCCTTTCTGATCCCTCTTCTTCGGTCGCCCCTTCATGTACGGCTGGATTATATAGAGCCACAGACCCATCATGGCAGTGACCCAGAGAGAAAAGTATACTGCACCAATTATGTCCTTTATTCCGGACTGAAAACCGGTGGTGAAATAAAATACGAGAAGAAGGACTACAAGCGCTCCAAGAAAGGTTATGACCATCAGCAGCTTCTTCTCAACTTTCATGAATGAACCCATCTGCACTGATACCACCGGACCCCGTTTCCGGTGAATAGTATACCAGAATATCTCAGTATTGGAATTTATGTTCTCTGGTTCCTGCCCGTAAAAAAATCAGGGTCTGATGATGATAAGCCGCTCTTCGGTCATCTCCCTGATTGCGAAATAGGGCCCTTCTCTTCCGATTCCTGACTCTTTGACCCCACCATAAGGCATACTGTCTATCCGGAATGTCGGAATGTCATTGATCAGTACCGCACCACACTGGATGGTCTTTGAGGCATGGATCGCCCGGCCAAGGTCTTTCGTAAATATTCCTGCCTGAAGGCCGAACCGGGAGTCGTTTACCATGGCTACTGCCTCTTCAAACGTATCATAGGGCGTTACAGTAAAAATGGGGGCAAACACTTCCTCGCAGTTCACTCTCATGTCAGGAGTGGTGTCAGCAAGGATGGTTGGAACAAGAAGGTGACCGGAAAGCCTGCCCCCGCATAAAACCCGTGCCCCTTTTGTGACCGCTTCTTCAATCCTGATGAGGGCTTCCTTTGCCTTGTCCGAGGTGATCATCGGCCCCACATCTGTTGCCGGATCCTCGGGATCACCGGTAACAAGAGCATTACACCGCGATACCAGTTCATAGATGAAGGTGTCAGCAATACTCCTCTGCACAAAGACCCGCTGGACCGATATGCAGACCTGACCGGCATGGGAATATGCGCCCTCGATAATCCGTTGTGCTGCGAGAGTCTGATCCGCATCATTATGCACGATCACCGCAGCATTGCCGCCCAGTTCCAGGGTGACATGACGTGCAGGAGTAATTGATCGAAGATGCCAGCCGACAGCCGGACTACCGGTAAAGCTCAGGCAGGAGATTCGCTTGTCTGATGCCATCCGTTCGGCAATATCAGGTCTGCAGGGGATGACACTGACCGCCTCTTTTGGAAACCCGGCACGAACCAGCAGCTCTCCAAACTTGAGTCCGGTGAGCGGGGTGGCTGACGGGGGCTTAATAATACAGGCATTTCCCGCTGCAAGGGCCGGTCCTGCTTTATGACAGATCTGGTTCAGCGGGAGGTTGAACGGAGTGATGGCAAGGACAATGCCAACCGGAACCCGCATGATCATGCCAATTCTTCCTTCCCCTGCAGGGTATCCGTCCATCGGGACCATCTGATCATGGATCCTGACCGCCTCTTCTGCAGATATCCGGATCGTCCCGATAGCCCGGGTCACTTCGGCTGCGGCAATTTTTCTGACCTTCCCCCCCTCACGGACGATAATATCAGTGAGGATATCAGCCTCCTCTTCCATCAGTCGGGCAAGCCGAAGGAGCATCTCGGACCTTTTGTGGGCAGGAAGTGCGGCCATGAGAAGAGCTCCCTTCTCTGCTACTCGAATGGCTTCTTCTGCCTCATCAGGCCCGGCTGCACAGACCTCGGCAAATGTTACCAGTGAGTAGGGATTAGAAACCGGGATTACAGAAGGAGTGGAACGGTGTGTTCCTCCAAGAATCAGGGGATGGGGATCCATACAGTACCTGGACTGCCAGGATTTTAAAATAAGGGTACCAGGGTACTGATCCAATGAGCGAGGGCCCCGGCAACAAACCCGAGAAACACCGTATACAGGGAGATCGGCAGAGCGGTCTTTAATCCCTGCTCACGATAGAGAACCGCAATCGTTGAGACACAGGGAATAAAGAGGGTGCTGACCAGGGCAAATATATAGAGCTGAATCCGTGTCATCACCTCGGTCAGGTTTGCAGTCCCTGCAAGTACCACAAGGGTCTCAAATGCCATCTCCTTTCTCAGAACACCAAAGAGGAGGGCAGTTGATGCAAACGGGGGAAGTCCCAGGATACCCTGAACCACCGGTGCCGTTGCTGCCTCGAAGGTATCCAGGATACCATAAAATCCGAGAAGCCCAAGGAAGATGCTGCTCACGATCAGAAGGGGCATTGCAATGACGAGAAATTCCCGGATATGAATCCATGCCCGTGTCAGGACCATGACCGGTGACGGAACCCGGAGCGGGGGAACTTCAAGGACCATCCCTAACTGGGTTCCGGGAGTGATTTTCGACAAAACAAGCCCGGAGAGCAGGATCAGGGCAAAGATAATCAGGTAAATCGAGAGTGCTGCGTAGAGCCCTACAAAGACCGATACAATCCCTGCGATAATCACCGTCCGTGCAGAACAGGGGACCATCGTAATCAGAAATGCAGCAATATGACGTTCACGTTTCGTCCCAATCTGCCTGATTGCCATGATAGCCGGAACATTACATCCAAGTCCCAGCACCATCGGGATGATGGCCTGACCATGCAGACCAAACCGGTGCATGATCCGGTCTGCAAGAAATGCTATCCGGCTCATGTATCCCGTATCCTCAACAATCGACATCAGGAGATAGAAGGTGAAGACAAACGGGAATGCAATCCCAAGTCCGGCCTGAATAGCAATGACCAAGGAGAAGAGGAGTTCATACACGAGCGGATCAAGGGATGCAGCGGCCAATGGGGCAAGCACCCAGATATCAAATGCCTCAACGATGAGTTCTTCAAAGTATGACCCGATGAAAAAGACCGCAAGAAGCATGGAGAGCAGGATCCCGACCATAATCAGGACACCAGGGAAGGGGGTAAGCAGCCAGCAGTCCAGTCCGCGCATCTCCCCGCCAGGGGTTTTTGACACAACCCGGTGATGGATCTCTGAAGCTGCATGATGCCTGTTTCCGGCAAGGAGGGATGATACCGGCATCCGGTGCTCCTCTTCCAGTTCGTCGGAGATGGTCTTTGCTGCTTCCAGGAGTGATGGATCGGTTCCAATCCCCTGCAGAGCAAGCAGGGACAAAGCCCGGGATGAACTTGAATCAGAGATCCGCATCAGGGTCCGGACCGCAGCCTCAATATGACGGTCATATGCCACCTGGTAGGTCCCGACCGAGGCACGTTCTGTTGCAACAGGAATTATTTCAGCGATATTTTTCCCCAGTGTTGCCGAGGTCAGCAGGACCGGAACCCCGGTTATCTGGGACAGGGCTTTTGTATCTATCTGTATTCCCTGCTTTTCCGCCTCATCAGCCATGTTCAGGACGGCTATCAGGGGGATGCGGTGCTCAAGAACCTGCAATAAGAGGTAGAGATTTCGTTCAAGATGCACCGCGTCAAGGATAACAATCAGCGTGTCAAAGCTTTGGGAGAGGACCATATCCCTGACCAGCCGTTCCTCATCCCCCTCACCGTCCAGTGAATAAATACCAGGAAGATCAATTACCTCAACCGGATGACGATTGATACAGGAAACCCCGGAGAGAATATCAACCGTTGTCCCCGGATAATTACTGACCTCCACCCCGATACCGGTCAGATGCGAAAATATGAGTGATTTACCAACGTTCGGATTGCCAATAAGCCCAATCTTCACTGGTCCACCTCAACCAGAACAGAACGGGCAATCTCCGGACTTATCGCAATATCACAATCTTTCACCTGGATAAGAAGCGTGTCTGCCATCCGCTGTTTCACCGTCACCTTTTCACCCGGAATAAGGCCAAGATCTGCCAGTCGTCCTCCCCGGCCGCATCCACGGACAGCATCAATCGTGACCACTTCACCATGGGCACAATCTGCCAGACTTTTAAACCCGCATCGTCTGGCATGACCCGCACATGTCAGCGGACAGTCGCGATTTCCCCGAAGAAACCGTCGAAGCCGGTTAATGGTATCATCGGATGTATGATGCTCCATGGTACAGGCCTGTGCATGGGCCAGTTCATGGTCCATTCCCAGCATCTCCTGCAGAAATGTCTCAAGAACACGGTGCCTTCGCATAATCGTCTCTGCGGCCTGTATTCCGGACGGACTCAGGTGATAGGTTCCATCATCCTGATAGGTGACCTCACCACTCCCCATCAGTTCTGAAAGTATCTCCTGCACCCGTTCGTCTGAAAGACTGGTATGACAGGCAATATCTGCCGGCTTTCCCCCCTGACCGGTCAGCCGTGCCTGGCGCATCAAAGAAAGAAGCGTATCCTCTCGTTCTGCAACATCCATCGCAGTATTCTGTTATCATTAAAGGGGTTTATATCCCACCCAAATCCTGCCGGACAGAGTTTACCTTTTATCTTTCGAGAACTCACATCTCCCATAATATGAAGAGGCGAGCCAGTCCTCCTGATCCCGGTATGTCATGCACCATGAGAAGAACAAAGATAATCGCCACGATAGGCCCTGGATCAGCACATCCACGAATTATCAGGGAGATGATCCTCTCAGGGATGGATATCGCACGCCTGAACCTCTCCCATGGATCAGCAGCCTGGCATGAGGAGACCGTTCAGAAGATCAGATCACTGGCAGATGAACTGGACCGGGAGATTGGCATCATGGTTGATATCCCCGGACCAAAACTCCGGGTCTTAATCGACTCCCCGCCCAGGGAGGTTGTTCCGGGAGACACCATCCATATTGCAGGGGAGCATCCACCTGCTTCTGGTGCGGTACTGGTCAGTCCTTCTGACTGCATCCCGGTTGTCTGCCCTGGAGACGTGGTCCTGGTGGGAGACGGGGCGGTCACATTACAGGTCTTAAAGCCCGGTCCCCCGATGCTCACAACCGTCACATCAGGAGGAACCATCCGGGAAGGGATGGGAGTAGTCATTCCGGGAAGAAGGCCTGATGTTCCCTATGCAGGACCCCGGTTTGTCGAATATATCAAACAGGGAGCAGCACTCAGGCCTGATTACCTCGCCCTTTCCTTTGTGGGGTCTGCAGAAGATATCAGGGATGCACGAGCCCTCCTCACCCGTGAAGGAATGGGAAATATCCCGCTGATTGCAAAGATAGAATGCCGGCGGGCAGTAGAAGGACTTGATGATATCATCCTGCATGCAGACGGTGTCATGGTTGCACGGGGAGACCTGGGTGTCGAGCTTCCCCTTGAAGAGGTTCCGTACATTCAAAAACTCATCATCACCTCATGCAGCAAGCAGGGCATCCCGGTTATCACCGCCACTGAGATGCTGGAATCAATGGTCAGTCGGGGAAGACCAACCAGGGCAGAAGTGACAGATGTTGCCAACGCAATCGTCGACGGAACCGATGCAACCATGCTCTCCGCCGAGACTTCTGTTGGCAAATATCCGGGTCAGGCAGTCGTCATGATGTCCCGGATAGCAATCGAGACCGAGCAGCACCTTCCCTACCTTCGCATCCTCAATGAACGATCCGGCTGGCATGAAAAGAATGTTGAAGGGATCATCAGTTACCGGGCCTGTTATATTGCTGAAGAACTGGATAGCCCGGCAATCGTAGCATTCACGAGGTCAGGACTGACAGCCGAACGGGTCTCACGATGCAGACCACGGGCCCCGGTTCTTGCGCTTACTCCCGACCCTGCTGTTGCCAGACGACTCCTCCTGAGGTGGGGAGTCCAGCCGGTCGTCTTTGATCCTATCCAGTCGGCAGATGAACTCTTCAGGGCTGCAGTAAAAATTGCAAAATTTACCGGTATCGCACAGCCCAAAGATCAACTGGTCATAATCGCCGGCAATTTCTCCGGAAAGGAAGGCCGGACAAATATGATAAAAATTGAAGAGATGCCATAGGACCCTTAATCAAAAAGCAGAGTCCGGTACTTCCCTGAGCTGGATGATGTATCCGTTCTGGGCCGGACCGGTTTCTCCTGGTCAGACTCTTTTTTTCGTACTAGGTCCGGAAGCATCGCAAAACTGCAGCAGGCATGAACATCAGACCAGACGGCACACCGGTTCATCACGCAGGGATTTTTATCAAAGGGACAAAGAAGGGTTTTTTCAGTCATAATTATCTACTCACAGAAATGATTGGGGGTCCCGGTCATATCTTCCTCCCCGCCGGTCCTGGACACATACCCAGGAGATGACCAGGAGAATTGAGCTGATGATGATAACAGCCAGAAAGACCAGATGATAGGTACCAGTTTCAGGGACCTGCCATATTTCACCCTGATACATCGTGCTGACCTGGGAGGTTGCGAGGATAATCCCGGTGACAATAGGACCTATCATCCCTCCAAGGGTCTGCATACTCTGGATTACTCCGGTCGCTTCAGCAGTCCGCTCCCCTCCGACATACTCAAGCACCCCGATGAGATCAGCGGTTGCAACCATGGACATCCCGAATGAGAACAGCATCCAGGCAATTACGAGGCCGGTGAGCGATACCGGAAGGAGAAAGAGCAGGCATCCGGCACCAAGAAGGAGGAGAGATCCGATAATACAGGGAAGCCGGCACCCGATTACCGGGATCATCCGTCCGGTCAGGGGACCTGCGACCATATCACACAAGGTTCCGGGAATCAGGATAAGACCGACCATTTCCGCTGAAAGGGCAAGTCCAGAAGGAAGCCGGATGATGTAGGGCATCATCTGAAGCAGGATGAAAAAGGTGAATACGGTCAGAAATCCGATCACCATGAACACCGCAACCGGGCGCCTTTTCATCAGCTGAAAATCTGC
>CAYWHV010000098.1:0-8303 GCA_964458045.1 uncultured Methanospirillum sp. | reverse complement strand
ATCAAGCCGGTAGAAGGATCCACGGAACTCACAACAGGAGCAGGGAGATTCACCGTGAAAGTAATTTCATCAGCACTCTCCTGACCGTCAGGATTCTCTACAAAAACCCCATATGAACCAGCAGCGACTCCAGTGAAATCAAATACACCGGTAACCTTCTGACCACCATCAGAAACTACCGTGGGACTCAGGTTGGTGATCAACATACCAATCACCGAATCACGAAGGTGGATATAACAACCCTCGGTAAAACCAGAACCGGATACTGACATCGAGAGACTTGAATCACTAATCAAGCCGGTAGAAGGATCCACGGAACTCACAACAGGAGCAGGGAGATTCACCGCGAAAGTAATTTCATCAGCACTCTCCTGACCGTCAGGATTCTCAACATAGACACCAAATGAACCAGCTGCAATCCCAGTGAGATCAAATACTCCGGTAACCTTCTGACCATCATCAGATACCACCGTGGGACTCAGGTCGGTAATCGACGCACCATTCACCAAATCACGAAGGTGGATACGACACCCCTCAGTGAAACCAGAACCGGACACAGACAATGAAAGACTAGAATCACCCGTCAGACAGGTAGAAGGATCCACTGAACTCACAACAGGAGCAGGGAGTTTTACCGTGAAAGAAATTTCATCAACACTCTCCTGACCATCTGAGTTCTCAACATAGACTCCATATGAACCAACAGCGACTCCAGATAAATCAAACACACCCGTAACCATCTGACCGCCATCAGACACCACCGTAGAACTCATGTTTGTGATTGATACCCCCCTCTCCAAATCCCGAAGATGAATACAACACCCTTCAGTGAAACCAGAACCGGTTACCTTAATATCACAGTCACCATCCCCAATCCTCCCAATAGCCGGATCAACTCCCATCACAGATGGAGGTGGACCTAGCACAACAAAATACACCTCTTCCTGGGAGATCTGGTCATCTATATTCCTGACTCTGACCAAGTACCGGTCCCCCATATCCAACCGCCCAGTAAAAGAACAATGAATTGAATCCCAGATAACAGAACTCACAGACGCAGGAAAAATATCACCTCCCCTGCTCTCCATCTCAACCATACACCCGGACAAGAACCCACTTCCAATTATAACACATGAGAATGGCCCACTGCTAAGTTTTCCAGAATCCGGAGTAATACTATGAACATGAGGAGAAGAGGGAAAATACACATGAAATGGCGCTTGGGACGAGTAACTCGCAGGAGTCATGGTTTTAATAACAATAGTGAAAGAGCCAGGAGGTACAGAAGTTAAAGAAAATTTCACTACCAACTCGGTATCAGACTTCACAACAATTCCAGAGCAGCCAATCCGATTTGCCCCAGATTGATCCAGCAGAACTGTCCAAATCTGCTCTGATTGAAATCCGGCCCCATAGAGGGTAATTGTTACCTGACCAGTATTTGTTGCGGTGTCCGGACTAAATGAAGTAATAGCCATCTCCGCAGCAACCGGAGCGGTGAAAGAAAGCCAAAAAACCATCAATATTATGAATAAGTGAAGACATCTGCGATCTACATACATGTAAGGAACCGAGATGGTTGGACAGATCAGAATAAAAATATCACGATTTTTATTTTATCAATAAAATACGAATATTTATATATTAAAAAAAGGGTCCCGGAGTTTTTATCCCAGCTCAAATGTGGTGACACCAAAAATTTCATTGAGGGGTAAAGCGGGAGTCTTCTTGGTATACATCCGGGCGGTCCCAAATACCTCCACCATTGATCTCCCCTGTGCCATACGGACCGCTGCCGTATTCGGTTCAGGAGTATCGAAAAATATTATCTCTCCTGGAATTGGTGCAGTAAGCCCATCAAATATATCATTGGCTATTTCCGGGGTATCTGCAAAAATGGGACCTATTTTATACCCCTCATAGCACTTTCGAATCACTCCATACCCGGATATTTTCTCATCCTTATTCAGTTTTACAAGAGCTGAACCTTCAGGCTGATCAATCCATTTTTCCAGAAACAACCTCCGCTCTACCGGAAAATGAGCAGTATCATATGCCAGTAGATCTTCAAAGGGAACATCCTGTGAAGATACAAGGTCGGGCTGCTCTTTCCCATCCGCAACCCCCTGCCACCTGATATTCCGGTATCCAAACCGAAGACCCATCTTTTCAGTATACTTATCCTGCATCTCGTACACCCCGTCGACACCAAAATTTCTATCTCCGGCATGAGTGAAAATGGCGGTACAAATATCCCATCCGATTCCATGATGCCGGCAGGGATCCTTTACAATGTAAAACCCACCAAAACAGAAGGTTTCATCATAATTTGTAGCGACCCCGACCCCGATGACCTCCCCATCATGGTCTGCACAAAACCAGCCGGATGGATCTACCGGGTAATGACAGGCTCCGTCATGAAGACCAGGATTCCAGCCCTCGTCCCGTGCCCATTCAATAGGAATATGCACCTCATCTTCCCGTAAATTGCGGATAACATATGAAAACGTCATGATTGTGTACGGATAACATGGATGAAATATGTAATAAAACCGGTGGATTTAAAATGACAAACCCTCCCTTCTCTCCCACCATCAATACCATTCTATGCTGGCAGGTTCAATTCACCAGTACCAGGATGTGACTTTCATGATACATGACTTAATCCTCTTTATTCATGACTTCCTTCTACCGATAATATTCGTAATAAACATCATTTTTGCCATTACCGTCGTGTTCATTGAGCGGAAGAATCCCACAACAACTATTGCATGGCTGATGGCCCTTCTGCTACTCCCCGTCGTGGGATTTGTCCTCTATCTCTTTGTTGGCCAGAGTTTTTACCGGGACCGGATGTTTCATGTGAAGAAAGAAGATGATGAGGAACTGACTCACATCATCGAGTCACAAAAAAAGGAGTTATTCATCAGTTCAGTCCCGGCTACTCATCCAATATCTGATTCATATAAACGCATGATGTTCATGCTCATGGAGAGCAATAAGGCACCGGTAACCACGAGCAATAACGTAAGAGTGTTTGTTGACGGGAATGGAAAATTCAAGGCACTCATTGAAGCCATCCGGGGTGCCAATGATCACATCCACATGGAATATTACATCCTGAAGGATGATGAAATCGGGAATGAAGTCTTTGCTGCACTTACCGAACGGGCACAGGCCGGAGTTACCGTCAGGTTCCTTGGCGACGGACTCGGATCTGCAGGGCCTCGGAAATCCTTTTATGAACCATATCTGAACGCAGGAGGAAAACTGGCGTTCTTCTTTCCATCCCTTATGAATATATCTCATCCACGTCTGAATTACCGGAATCACCGGAAGATTGCAATTATTGACGGGAAGGTTGGATTCATTGGTGGTTTTAATATCGGGGATGATTACCTGAGCAGAGTCCCCGAATGGGCACCATGGCGTGACACAGCCGTCCAGGTTACCGGTCATGCCGTTCTCGCCATGCAGATACGGTTCTTCCTTGACTGGAATTATGCAGCGAAAGAGGATAAGGTGGAATATGCTGCACGATATTTCCCGGACGATGGAGCACCGGAAGATGCATGGCTTCCAATGCAGATAGTGTCGGGTGGTCCGGATACCTATTGGAATCCGATTAAAGAGTCATATCTGAAACTGATAACCCTGGCGTCAGAATCGGTGTTCATTCAGACTCCCTATTTCATTCCGGATGAGAGTATCATGGATGCTCTCCGGATGGCCGCATTGTCAGGGATAGATGTCAGGATAATGATGCCGGCAAAACCAGATCACATGTTTGTGTACTGGGCAGGATACTCGTATATTGAACAACTTCTGGATGCAGGGGTCAGGGCATATACCTATGACACCGGATTTATTCACTCAAAAACGATTGTTGTTGATGAGGTTGCTGCATCGGTAGGAAGTGCAAACTGGGATGTCAGGAGTTTCAAACTAAATTTTGAAACAAATGCCATCATGTATGATCATGAGATTGCACGGGAACTGAAAGAACACTTTTTGGCGGATCTGAATGTCTGTTCAGAGCTTACATCTGAACGATTCGCAAATCTGCCGAAGAAGATCAAACTAAAACAGTCAATATCGCGGCTTTTTTCACCGCTCCTCTGATTTATCTTCCTCTTTTTGTTCCGGGTGATTGTGGAAAAACCGTCTTTGGTATGAAGAGATCAGGTGGGATGTTCTCCTCTTGTGAACAGAATAATGTGCCCCGAGTTTTGTGACAGAATAGGGGACAAAACTCCAGGCAATGACCCCGGCAGTCGCTCCTTTCGCTATGTAACTACCTGGTTTCCCAATCACACGATTCTTCATTTTTCTGATACCATCCAGGAACTCTTCAGTTGTGTCAGCTCTGACGGCAGTAACCACATTTCCAACATCTGAAAGGATGTGGGCATCAGAACCGCCGGTAAAGGGAATGGTATGATCACGGGCATAGGTAATTGCTTTCTGGTTCAGACTTTGTATCATGCCTCCACAGATTACCTCAATCCCATCTATTTGGCTTAATACACCGGGAAGCATCTCTTTTTCCACGCATTTGAGAACACCCCGGTTTATTCCATAATAGCCGTATGGATGAGCTGCAATCCTGAGGCAGTCATATTGTTCAGCAAGATGCAGGCATTCCATGACCGGCAGGTTTTGAAATAGTCCGGGTGTGTGTTCCATCCGTTTTTGGGAAAAAATCTTAAAGAAATCTTCCATTTCACCGGAAGAATAAAAATAAAAAAGAAGATGTGGTCCCTCCTTAGTTTCAAGCTCAATACCGGGGATTATCAGGACATCAGACGAGCGGGATAATGCATCAAGAGAGCCGCTGATCTCATTATGATCAGTGATTGCAACACCAATGTTCCGGTTCTTTGCATGGGTGAGGAGGTCAGATATCTTCGTCATTCCGTCTGAATGGGTTGTATGCAGATGCATGTCAACCGGGTGGTACCCCTCTGAAATGAGCTGAGGGATGTCAGGTACACAATACCGGATTGCATCCTCCCGTACATTATTGTTCATGATGAAAAACTCTTGATGGATCTCAATACACGAATATCGGGTGGTTGAGCCTTAATAATTTCACCCATTCCCCCATAGAGAGTTCCTGGGTTTCATCCATGAAGTAACTGATACCAGTATGATCGGAGCCAGAATACTCCATAATTCAAACCCATGGGAAAACTATCACAAAAGCAATAATCAGAGAAAATAGAAAGATGTAAATAAGAAAATGGCATGGATGAATGTATTACCAGGACAGATCCGAACCCCTTGTTCCGCAGAATGGTAATTGTGTAAGAAGCGAATATAAACAATTACCGGCTATATATTCAGGAGACCAGATTAATGCAGGTGATACCAGGGAAACGGACTAATCATCCATGACTATACTATCCTTCACACATTTATCAGACCGGACATGGGTGCTGACATTTGATGACGATATTTCGGTCATGATTATCATAGGAGCACGATATTCTGTTCTTTGTGATACTCATCTGGGTCCTGAATCAATCGGGGAAATTCATAATTTTCTTGCATCAATTGAACATCCGGGCAATCTGTTCATTTTTAATTCCCATTCTGACTGGGACCATATCTGGGGGAATTGTGCATGTCCGGATTCAATTATTGCCGCCCACACAACCTGCCGAGGGCGGATGAAAGAACGAGGTGCATTTGACCTCTCACGGCAGAAGGCACAAATTAGAGGGCCGGTGCAGATTCTTCTTCCCAACCTTACCTTTGATTCCCGGCTGTGTCTTGAAGATGATGATATTGAGTTTCGGTATGCTCCCGGACACACCATTGACTCATCGGTCTGTTTTGACCGAAAGGATCATATCCTCTATGTAGGAGACCTGGTAGAGGATCCCATCCCCTATATCGACTATGATCGGATTGATGTGTATATAAAAACTCTTGAATCACTCACATCATCAACAGCACAGATTTTCGTATCAGCACATTCCGGGATAATTACCCGGGATCTCATCAGGTCTAATATCGCATATCTCAATGCAGTCTTCACCGGGAGAGAGGTTAATACGAGTTCATTCGGAGCATATAAAGCGGTTCATCAGGCAAATCTGAATACCCTCATCATATTCAGATATGAGGCACTGGCACGAAAGATATTCGGGGATGCATTTTCATTTGAGACATTCTGGTCCGGCATTCCAGACCCTGAAGGATCAGATCAGGAATCACTGGAAAATTTTTTAAAACCATATCTGCATGAAATTCAGACCAGGAAGGAATTCCCCTAATGCCCGTTTACTTCCATATTTTCGCTATTCCTGCTGAAATTATATCATTGGCCTGTATCTCATCATCTCCGATTGAGAGCAGTTCAAGAATTCCATTCAGTATCTGCTGGGTCATTACCATATGATAATGCACCGGGTGGTCTGTGAGCACTCCTTCCTTGATGGCCCGGGCGTAGATATCATACATCCACCTGAATTCGTCAAATGCCAGGCTCTGGACTTTCTCACTGATGTTGGGTGAATGATGGAACTGCATTAAAAACCGTGCCTTTTCCGGATTTTCAATGCCCCAATAAATATACCTGATAAACCCGTGTTCAAGCAGGGTTTTTACCGGGAGGGAAGCATCATCAGTGCCCCTGACAACATCTCCCATCTCTTTTTTTATCGTGAGATACAATTCATCGATGAGCGAATTTTTGTCAGGAAAATAATGGAATAATGTCCCGGTTGATATCTGTGCCTCCTTACTTATATGAGATGTCGGTGTTGCATGAAACCCCAGGGTTGTGAAGAGATGAAGAGCAGCCTTTAGGATACGTTCTCGTTTATCAGAGCCGGAGACATTCTTCTGGTCAGATGAATCGTATTGAGCCATTCACAACACCAAAACGATGGGATTAGTCTTCATCACTGACCTTAGAAGAAAACATCCGCTTCGCAATAATGAGAACAAATTTTGTTATCCAGTTATCCATCGTCCTTGCAACGGTTTTCATCTCACCAGGAATGTTAATGTGCTGAGGACATGCGGATACACATTTTCCACATTGCCTGCACAATGACGCATTGGCAGAGGTTCCCATGCCACCCATGAGTTGCATCCCGTAAAATCCACGAGTAATCATCTTATTGCCGAGCATGTGGTATTGGTTATAGAAGTAAAAACACTGAGGAATATTGACGCCGAATGGACAGGGCATACAGTATGAACATCCCGTACAGGGAACTTTCATGAGTCGTGAATATACCGCTTTTACCTTTTCTATCGTCTCCAGATCGTTCAAATTGAGATAACCGGGTACGGCTTTTTCACAGGTCGCAAGATTCTCGGCAAGATGCCGTTCATCATTCAGTCCTGACAGTACCACGGTCACTTCGGGATGATTCCATACCCAGGAAAGGGCCCATTCAGCCGCTGTCCTGTTCATACCAGAATCATTGTAAATCCGGGAAACCTCTTTTGGCAGGTTCTGTGCAAGCATCCCGCCCCGAAGCGGTTCCATGACAATAATGGCGATATTTTTTGAGGCAGCATATCTGAGCCCCTCAGTTCCTGCCTGATTCTCCTCATCCAGGATATTATATTGGATCTGACAGAAAGTCCAGTCATATGCATCAATAATCTCTTTGAACGTCTTTCGGTCACCATGAAATGAAAACCCGATGTTGATAATCTTCCCGGATTTTTTTGCTTCTTTTAAAAAATCCATGACACCAAGATCCAGAAGTTTTTTCCAGATTCCTGCATTTAATGAGTGAAGGAGATAATAATCGATATAGTCGGTCTGAAGACGTTTCAATTGAATTGACAGGATTTTATCCATATCCTCTCGGGTATGAACATTCCAGGGAGGAAGTTTAGTTGCTATCCGTACCTTCTCCCGATATCCGTCTTTGAGAACTCTCCCCAGAACCTTTTCACTCTCGCCACCATGATAGGGAAATGCCGTATCAATATAATTCACCCCGTTATCGATTGCATTCCTGATAAGCCGGGTTGCTTTCTCTTCATCAATCCGGCCTCGTTTTGTCGGGAGTCTCATTGCCCCGAATCCAAGCGCTGAAAGGCTATCGCCATTTTTCGAAACAGTACGATATTGCATGGTTGACCTCATAGAATATGACTGACTGGTTAGTCTAGACTGATTAGTCAGTTATATCATATAGAACATCCGGTCAAATAGCGATCAGCTACATCCTTAAATAATACCAGTTCTATCTTGTAGTACGGGGTGGATTTCATGGATAATCATACGAGGGAAAACGCATTTTCAGGGCTTGAGGCAGCAATTGTCATGA
>CAYWHV010000097.1:0-8432 GCA_964458045.1 uncultured Methanospirillum sp. | reverse complement strand
TATTCTCACAGATATATCCAACATGCACCCCGCCAAGAAGAAATCCCATCACCATGCGCCTGGATGCAAGCAAGGCTACTTTCATGGTTCCTCCGGTCCGGTGATGAGCATCGGGGTAATTTTTTCAGCAGAAAACCCATCATAAAGACCTGACAGGATGATGCGGATATTGCGTAATTCAAACTCTTTTGCCACCAGGTACCAGAGGAGCGGGCCGCCGGTATGGTAATAGGTAAGCGAAAGCCGTGATATGGTATCCAGAAGGTACCGGTCAAGAGCCAGGTCCATCCCAAGCATCGTATCGGCAGACGGATAGGTCCTTATCAGAGGAGAAAGGACGGGATCATACCCGGTTCCGGAGAGCTGGCGGACCAGATCAGGCAGGCTCATCATCTCATTGAGCTGGACAAGCCGCCATAAGGGGAGTTCCTGACCTCCGTCCACCAGACAGAGAGGCACTGCATCAGGGTTCCACCCCGAATGCTTCGCTCTGATAAGAACCCGGATATTCTGGATATCAATCAGTACTGCAATAAAATCACGATATGGGGAGGCAAGATATGCCTGCACCATCGACATCTGGCTTTTCAGTTCTGAAAAGCCCATGCAGTCAAGGGCGTGATCCAGGTAAAAAACCGATTGCTCTTTCTCATAGAGAGCCATGCCACCAAGAAGAGTCTCTCCATACCTGGTTTCCTGCAGCAGCCTGATCCCCTCACTCATGGACCGGACATTTCCGATCTTCGCGGCAAGATCGGGTGTGCATCCTTCAGGCCAGAGTTTTGGGTTCTCTGTAATCACCCCTGCCCGATCCATATGGATAAGCCTGATAATCCGTTTGACCTTCGCTATCTCCTGAAAGAAGAGAACGGCATCAAAAAAGAGCCATGCATCACGGGGAGCCTGTGACCGGAGCAGGGCCACCTCCTCGTACCATCCAAGGAGGAGTTCTTCTTCTGCCTGATCAGGTGTGCATTCCATCGTTACTCCGGTCAGATAGCCGCAACTCCTCAGCCTGCTCAGACAGTCCTGAACCGAACCACTCTGCATCAGTTCCTGTACCTGTTTTGGTTCAATGTACGGAACCCCTTTTGCCTTCAGCCGTGCGATAATTGCTGTATATGAGGTTATCGAAAGCAGAACCGGGAAATACCCTGCCGTGCTCAGAAGGGTCAGAAAGAGCAGGAACATGATGATGATGAGAACCGCTGCTGACAGATGGGTAACATACGGGGAGCCTGCATCAAGAAGGGTGTTCAGGTCAGGGATATCCATCAGGGTTCACCATGAAAGAGTATGCGGGATGCTGCAACGATCATCTCACGTTCCAGGCGGACAAATCTGACCTCCACGGTATTGTCAATCACCACCAGGTCAGATATTCGCTCACAGATAACCCCGCCACCCGTATCTATCGGTTCGTCAGAGAGGAAGAGCAAGAAACCATCCTGGTTCACCCGGGAGATTATCTCTGCTGCAAGGATACGATCATCCGGATGGACCTTGACGGCAATATCAGACTGCCCAAGGTTTTTTGCAGATTCGGTCAGCATGGCATGTACAAAGGCAGGGTATTCCGGACGGGTGCGGATCGTCTTCAAATACGCGGATACATCAGCAAAACACTGCCTGAGCATCTCTTCCCTGACCTCCCTGACCTTCCGTTTCGCTTCTATCCTGGTCCGTGATTCCTGGCTTGCAATAATCTGCCTGATTTCACGCTGACCCTCTGCTATCCGGTGGTTATAGGCATCTTCTGCTTTTTGTTCAGCCTGGGCTTTGATTGCTCCCACATCACAGGCTTCTTCAGCCCTGATGATCCGGATTTCCGTCTCAGCCTCCTCACGTATCCGGTTGATTATGGTTTCAACAGACATATGCCGACCGTTTATCCGCTAAAGAGTCCGAGGCCAAAGAGGATCAGAATGGCAACCAGCAGACCGAAGATTGCAAACGTCTCTGACATTGCAGCAAACACAAGGGATCTCCCAATCGCCCCCGGGTTTCGTGCCGTTGCAGCAATACCACTTGAACAGGTAATACCCTGACCGATGGCCGAAAAACCGGCAAGACCGACCGCAAGACCTGCTCCAATCAGCCCGATTGCAACCGGCAACTCAACTGAGAAGTCTGATGATAAAATGCCGGTAAGGGCAAGCATGAGAACGGCGATAAGAAGACCATAAATTGCCTGGGTCTCACAGACTGCAGAGAACACCACACCTTTCCCAAACATCTCCGGTTTTTCTGCGGTATTAGCAACTCCGGATGAGGCAGCGATACCCTGACCGATGGCTGAAAAGCCGGCAAGACCGACTGCAAGACCTGCTGCAACCGCCACAAGCCCGGCCGGAGTTGGTATGTCACCGGCAGTTCCACCCAGAAATCCTCCGGCCTGAAGGATAAGAATTGCAATAAGAAGGCCGTATATTGCCTGAGTCTGGGGAATTGCAGTAAACACAAGAGCCATACCAAATTTTTCAGATCGCTCAGATATCACCCCGGACGCCGCTGAACCTACAATTCCCACACCGATTCCTGAACCAATTGCAGAGCATCCCACTGCAATCCCGGCCCCGATGGCCATTAATACTGCTCCGGTCCCTATTGTCATATTACCTCCTCTCTTTTACCGCTTGTATGCAAACGGTGCTCATGAAACGGAACAAACTCTTTTCCACCACCGGAATAGAATTTTCCAAAGAATTCAATATAATGCAGTCGCAGGGCATGAATTACACTCCCAAGAGTCTGGATGGCCAGGTTAAAGAGCTGGCCGGCAATACAGAAGAGTATTGCAGGTATTATCATAAACGGATGAACAGATGCAATCATTTCAGACAGTATGTTAATTGTCATGGCGATTCCTCCGGTTGCGAGAGCAAGAGCCAGGATTCGGACATATGATAGCCAGTCTCCCAGAAATCCGGTAAGGCTGAAAAATCCCATCGGACCGTTCCGGACAAACAGAACCAACAGACCAATCACTCCTCCCAGGGTGGCCACATTCGTAAGCCAAGGAGAGAAGGTCATCCAGCCGAAAAATCCTACGAGCAGAACCGCCGCTGCCGGCTGAAGGATGAACCAGATTCCATGGTCCATGATGGCCGTCCGGTACATCCGGTCACGGACATTCTGCCACAATCCCAGAAGGATACCCAGATTGATATGAATGGTTCCGATAATAAGGGCGATCTGGAACAGGAGTATGGGCTGGTTCAATGGCTCAATCAGAACAAACGGGGGCGTCACATGGAAGAACCGTGGCAGAAGATCCCCAAACCAGCCTCCCTGTATTGTTCCGAGAATGATATCGGCTACACCACAGCAGATGAGAATATAACTCATGTCACGAAATCCCAGATCATTTTTGCCTGGACCCCGGTAGAGCAGCCATCCGGCCAGGGCAATGATTATGCCATACCCGGCATCACCCAGCATGAGGCCGAAAAAGAGCAGGTAGGCCGGAGCAAAAAACGGAGTCGGATCAATCTCATTATACCGGGGCCGTGAAAATGTGGTGGTCAGGACCTCAAATGGTGCAAGCCATCCCGGGTTATCATACCGGACCGGAACATCGTCCTCAACTCCGGCTGGTTTTGAAAAGAGGAAAAACTCATCACCGGTGACTTTTTTAAGGACGTCATGCAGGCGATCCGTATCCTTCTTCCGAATCCACCCATGCAGGTACACCACATCCCTGCTTCTCCCATAGTTCCTGGATACCTCAAACCGATCCCGCCATATTCCCAGTTCTTCCCGTATTGCCCGGAGAGGAGTGAGGTGAGACTCTGCCGTGGAACCGAGGAGATCAGTAAGGCTCTCTTCCTCTTTTATATACTCCTCCAACTGTGTCTGTTCGGTACGGACCATCTCCCCCGGCAGACCGGCATATGTTTCAGGGAGTGTGATGCGGAAAAACCATGCATGATGAGCGAGTTCTTCAAGGAGCAGTCTCATTGCACGGGTTCCAATGCACAGGACGATAATCTCCTGCCCGTTTTGCGCCCGATGAAGAAATATCTCATCGGTTCCTGATGCCCGGAGCCATTCATCAAGGAGAGGAAGGGATTCCGGAGCAATCCATCCGGCAATGAGATGCGTATAGGGAGCCGGTGCCAGGTAGGAGAGAGAACAATCAGGGACAGCCAGCCGGTTCAGATTTTCTATCCGTTCCCGTGCTATCTGCTGTAATTCACGGTTTCTTTTCAAAGCCTCATACGTGGAAAGGACTGGTTCAGAAGCGCTGAGTTCCTCCTCAGCAGCCTGAAAAACCTGTTCAGCCATATCATATCTGACAGGCACCGGCCGGTTCTCTTCAGGAAAAAGCAGTGATCTCAGCCCCTCCGACCTAACCTCGTATGGCTCGAGGATCTCGAGTACCCGATCAGATCTGAACTGAAGCGAGATAATTTTCTCAATATCCCCTCGCGGGATTTCAAGAGAGGTGTGAGGGATTTCAGCGCTCGTAGCTTTTTTCAGATCAAGGACTTCAAGGTCGCCCTGCTCATGCAACGCAGATGTGACATCCATGAGCCACCGGTTGTGAATGCCGATGACCACACTGTTCATTCGGGCCGGATAAAACATGTTACTCTCCGGTTACCAGACGGACCAGGAATGAAACGGCCTCATCTTTCTGCTTTTCTGCATCGGCCCTGATCTGTCCGGCCTCCTTATGAGCCTCCTCCAAAAGACGGGCATGGTCGTGGGCAACCTGAGTTTCTGCCCGCTCTCTCTCTTCACGCAATCTTTTTTCAGCATCTGAAAGCCGTAACCGGACAAGATCTTCCCCTTCCCGTTTTGCTTCCTCGATTGCCAGGATCTTTCTGTGTCGTGCGGCTTCGATCAGATCTGCAGCCTCCTCTTCACTGCGTTTTATCTGATCTATCTCAGGGATCGCCATTTCTATCTTTTTAGTCTATCTCCACCTCATTTATCAGTTGTCATCCGTGCAATCACCGGGGAGAAGGCTCAGGGTAAAATTGGAAAAAAAGAGAAGAACGCTATTCAGACAGGATCAACTCATCCACATGCCATGATAGAGGGAGAGAAATAATACCAGCAGGACCATGGGGATGATCAGATGAATGGTAAACGCTGCTCCTTCCAGACAATACAATACATGCTTTGCAATTTTTACAGGTTTTTTAATCTGCATGTAAAGTATTATTTACAAAATGGAATATACCCTTTCCTCTGTCACCTCAGAGTTCAACAAGCTCATAGGTCCGTGACCCCAGACCAATTTTTTCAGCATATTCAAGGATATATGCCCCCTCGACATAGTCCCAAACACCGGTAAATTTGTTCTCTCCAGGTTCATGATGACAGTGGAGTGAGGAACAGGCAAGTCCCCGTTCCTGGTTGATAAGGTCAAGGGACGCGGCATCTATCGCGACCGGATCGGTTGATACCAGAAATCCGATGTCAGGAACAATTGGTGCATCACTCCAGGGGACACAGTCACAATCAGGGGTGATATCCATCAAAAAACTAATGTACAGGACTTTATCCGTCAGACCGGTAACGGCTCCGAGTGCATACTCAGCCATCCGCTCCAGGAACCGGGGCACATCCCGCTCCCAGTTAAAAGAGATCGCTTGTTCAGGACAGACCTGCAGACAGGCAGAACACCCATAGCAGACGGACTTATCGACTACCGCTTTTTTTCCCATATGAATGGCATCAAAAGGACATTGTGTCACACAGTACCCGCATCCGACACAGCGGGATTCATTGACTTCTGCCTGCATACCCTGGTGCTGGTCACGTTTTCCCACAGGCGGGGCACATCCCATGGCAAGGTTTTTAATCGCACCCCCAAATCCGGCAAGGGCATGTCCCTTGACGTGGGTCAGGACAACCATGGCATCTGCATCAGCAATATCCTGCGCAATCTTAACGGTTTTGAAATGGTTCCCGCTAATCGGGACTTCCCGGTAATTATTCCCTTTCAGTCCGTCTGCAATAATGACCGGACAGTCAGCAACGGCATAGGCAAACCCATGACGAATGGCTGTGGTCAGGTGATCTGCTGCATTGTGCCGGGAACCGATATACATCGTATTGGTATCGGTCAGGAATGGTTTCCCTTCAAATTTCCGGATAACATCAACGACTGACCTGACAAACACCGGTTTGATAAAGGTATCATTCCCGAGTTCGCCAAAGTGAAGTTTTATCGCAGTCAGATCATCTTCATCAATAATTGCAGGAAGGCCGGCTGCCTTGCACAAAGTCTGAATCTTGACATCATTGTTCTCTTCAGGATTTCGAATCCGCATACGTGCGAGAAAGACAGTACTGGTCGACATACTCTGCGTGAACATGGTCCTTTCTCCCATATGAACCTGCAGGAAACCTAGGGAAGAAGGTAGATGCCAATGACCGGTATCGTTACCAGGGAAAGCAGAGTTGAGATAAATACTCCTTTTGATGCAAGTTCGGCATTCACCCCGTACTCTTCGGACAGCAGCACGGTATTCGCAGCAACAGGCATGGCAGCAAGGAGAACCGGAATGCCCAGAAGAAGCGGATCGGATACGAAAGGGGATATTATCAGGAACACAATCACCGGAATGAGCACCAGCCGTGCTGCTGATATTACCCATATCCTGACATCGGATATCATGGAAAAGAAAGGGAGAGGTGCCAGAAATGTTCCGATGACGATCATGGCCAGCGGCGTTGTGATGGATCCAAGGAGTGAGATGGATTCATTCAGGGGAGACGGAATGGTGATACCGGTTCCAAGCAGGCACAGACCAAGGACTGATGCTATCAGGCCGGGAGTTATAATCCGTTTCAGGTCAGGGTTTCGTGCAAGGTCAGGACGGAGCAGAAATACTCCAAGGGTAAATACCAGAAACCCGAACGGGAGGTTGATAAGGGTGACGTAAAAAACCGACTCCTCCCCGAACATCGCATAGGCCACCGGGTACCCCATAAATCCGAGATTTGAGAAGATGAGCATGAACCGCAGAACCCCGGCCTCAAAGATGGACCCTGTCAGAAACCAGGGGATGACTATGGCACAGATGAACGAGACAAGGTAGACCACGACCTCAATTATTGCAATAACTTCCATCGAATATAGAAGGCCACTTGAGAGAGGGACCTGCATACTCTCCAGGATAAGGCAGGGTATCGCAACATTCACGAGAAGAGAAGAGAGACCTGACGCCCCGCTCCTGGTAATATACCCCATGCGGAACGCGAGAAACCCGACCCCTATCAGAATAAAAAGGGTGAATATACTTGTTGCAACCGGAAGAAAGTCCATTCCCTGTACCTTTTTGTTCAGATCATTCAGGAGATGGTCAGGTATCAATGTTCCCTTTTCGGCCAGAATGGTATCCTGACATCAGACAGGACTACAGGAAGAAGATTTATAAATCTATACTGATGCAATAGGTTTTAGGAATACACATGATGGAATTTATCCTGCCCGGTGTCGTGATCCTGGTCCTCATAGGACTGGTGATCTGGTTCGTATCACTCTATAACCGGTTTTATGCACTCAAAAACTCATATGAAGCAACACTTGGCCAGATCAAGGTTGCCCTCAAGAAGCGTCTTGACATGATTGACCAGCTCCTGGGGGCGGTGAAGAGTTATGCTGCGTTTGAGAAGGAGACATTTGAACGGGTCACTGAAATGCGGGCTTCTGTCGGATCTGCAGGAGCTGGTGATATTGCCGGACTTGAGGCAGAGTCACGATCGATTCTTGGAAGACTGCTTGCCGTCATGGAAAATTATCCTGACCTGAAGACCCAGGCGACCGTTTCTGACCTGATGGGTGCTGTAAAAAGTGTTGAAGATGAAATTGCACGCCAGCGGTACACCTGCAATAACATCGCCGAGCAGTTTAACACCATGGTCGATACCATCCCTTCAAACCTGGTCGCACGCTTATCAGGCCTTTCAAAACTAGAGTATCTGGAGTTCGAGGAAGAGATAACAAAGAGACCAGAGATAACCTTCTAATTTTTTTAACTGGTCTCAAGGATTATCCGGCCCTGTGCCATAATCCTGACCTGACCACCACTTTCAGAGACCACAATACCAATTGCCCTGGTCTCCTGTGTTATTGCGGCAACTGATACATGGCGGGTTCCAAACCCTTTTGAGAGCTGAACATTGCTCGTATCAATTGAGATATACCGGCCTGCTGCCTCAACCGTCCCGTCCTCCCTGATAACAAAGGCACCATCCAGAAGGGCAAGCTCCTTGACATTCTCCCTCATGTCAGGATTGGTAATCTTCCGGTCAGTTGAGGAATGACCGGCAAGGGGGTTGAGGATGAGCTGCCTGGACCGTTCAAGCACGGCATCGCTGTCACCAAGAACAAAGGCAGTACCTACCGGTTTTCCTTCTCTTCCTTCCCGGGCAATCTCTATTGCTAGTTTAATGACCTGCATGCAGATATC
>CAYWHV010000096.1:0-8515 GCA_964458045.1 uncultured Methanospirillum sp. | reverse complement strand
GGATATCGGGTTATGGGTTATCCTCTGTTCTGAGCAAATCAACATTGGCAAACCGGACATATGTATGTATCATGTTTCATAAGAAATAATGAACTTGGAAATCGGACTCCTTTATAATTAACTATTTATATCTCCTAGTCATTTTCCTTCACCTGGCATACCGCATACTGGATATGACTCTTTTCAGAATATCTCAAGTTGCAACCAGATCTGAATCAGGTTCCTATTGTTCTGTTCCAGAAGGAAGTTGAGTGAGTTTAATGAAATCATATGAAATATCAACATATGACACTTAGTTCTTCAGATGGAATATGCACATTCGCATTTCGTATTCGCATGGCGTAGGTTTATGGTAATCTGATATGAATGGAAAATTGTAGGAGTGGTATGTCCGGATGGTCAGCACGAACTTTCGGATAACTCTTACAAGGTGTAAGCATGCCTGAAACCCACTATATGAAACTCCTGTCCAGTAAGAACGAAGAAAGATGCACTATCGCCATGGAACTTGCCGGCATGGGGAAACCGGCATATCAGTATATGATTCAGTCCCTTGTCCATGACAATGAATGGGTCAGGATGTTCATGGCTGAAGCCCTTGGTTCAATTGGTGATGAAAACGTTGTTCCACATCTTATTCCACTCTTAAAGGATGAGGACCAGATGGTGCGGTTCATTGTTGCTGAAGCCCTTGGCAATATCCGGGCAAAAGAGGCAGTTAGTCATCTTGAGCAGGTATGCCAGTATGATAATTGTTTTGTCCGCATAGCGGCAGAAGAAGCCCTGGAAAAAATTAAATCCCAATCCATGGCCACCCGATCATTTGAGTTTGGCGAAAGACCACTTTAATTCTTATCTATATCAATACCATAACACGGGCAGACTCTCTCCCAAAACCACACACACCCGTGTTTTTTTATTCCTTCTGATGTTCCTCAAGTCTGAGCAGAAATGCCCCGGTCTGCCTGAGAAGGGTCTCAACAAGTCGTTCAGGACCTGGTGGATTTCCAGCACGTGATATAAAGAGCACTGAACCATGGCATTCCTCCTCCAGCCCGATTCCCATGCAATGAACTTCATATTGGCTCAGATATCCGCCCAGGCATGCGAATGGTGTCCCGGATATGCCCGGATAATCAAAGATATTCGGGGGCATCGGGGAGAGTAATTTGGGTGAGAGGACCGTCCGCACTCCGGGGATGCAGGGAAAGGACTTGCCTATGAGATTTTCAAAGTAGTCAGACAATTTTTTGTTTCGCCAGTGGGTCCCCTGAGATATAACCCTGATGGTTCCCTGGGTCCGTACAAATGATATTATTATAATGCATGAATGTGGCCCGGTTTTTTTCAGATAGGTTCCAAGGTAATCAAATAGTTGCCCGGAATCATGTATTGACAAAAGACCTGTTGTAAAATCAGAGAGGAGCGTAATCTCAAAGATGAGTTCCATTTTCGCTTTTTCTCCCCTGACCTGATTTGTGATGTCCCGGCCTACTGACTGGTACTCTAATAGGGTTCCCTCATCATTGAAAATCCCACGGTTTGTCCATTTATGCCATGCGATGGTCATGTCTGGCATGATTACCGGATTTTCAGTGGTTACAATCGGGTTATTGGTTGTGATATCTGCCAATTGTGATTGAACACGTTTCATGTCCCTGGGTGGAATGGGCGGGGTAAATTTCTTCCCGATGATATCATCCTGGTCAACTCCGAACGCACGACAGTAGGCCTCATTGGCAAATATGACCGTCCTATCCGGGAGATATCGAATGATAAACTCAGTCTGGTCCTCAACAACTGCCCGGTAGAGTTTTTCACTTGATTTTAGCCGCTCCTGACAGAGCTTCTTTTTGGTAACATCTTCATAAAAAAGAGTTATCCCGTGTATACCGCCATGAAGGACGGTTCCGATCATCTTTACATTAAATATCCGGATATCTGAATCGGTATTGATGACCAGTTCTTTTTGCAGAGTAATACCGGGGCCGGCGTTTTCCAGTCCACATAATATCTCATCGCTCACCATCTTCAGGTTCAGGGTGAAGATCTTCTTTCCGATGATGTTATCTGGAGCCATCCCTTCCGCTTCAAAAAATGCGGTATTTGCGAAGGTTACGACATTGTAGGAATCCAGGATGAGAATGCAATCAGACGTGACACTGAGCATCTCATACAGCGGCATCCTTTGTGAAAGAAAAAAATGTTTTGCCGGTCCTATCCTATCAAATTCCACATCTCCGGAGATGACCAGCACGTCAAGATATTTCGCCATGGAGTTCCGGTTGATGTTTAAAGCACGTGACAGTTCTATTACTGTCATTCCACGGGGAGATTGACGTAATAATTGCTTAACACGCTCCAGTTCTGGCGAATACCGATCCATGGATAATGAATATAGTGTGGTTTCTGAAGCATATTTAGTAATATGCTTTGCATAGACCTATTTATAAAAATGTTGTGATAAAATTCTGACTCTGAAAAAAAGGGCTGCCCGTATCAGAGGGTTACTTCCTGGAACTTTTTCCCAGGAACTCCGCAGATAGGACAGGCACCAGGAGCTGATTCCAGAGCAACATTCCCACAGACCGGGCAGAGATATACCTTGGAGACTTCCAGATCCTTACCTGCTTTTACCGCTGCAAGTGCCTTTTCATAGAGTCCTGCATGGACCTGTTCTGCCTTCATGGCAAAGGTGAATGAACGGGTTGCATCCTCATTTCCCTCAGCCTGGGACTGCTTGATGAACTCAGGGTACATATGGGTAAACTCTTCTGTCTCACCTTCAATCGAAGCGGTCAGGTTATCGAGCGTTGAGGCGATTCCATACACCTGCAGGTGGCGGCGTGCATGGATCTCTTCTGCCAGTGATGCAGCCTTAAAGAGGGTTGCAACTTTTGTAAGTCCTTCTTCGGCTGCCTTCTCTGAAAATGATGCATATTTTCTGTTTGCCTGGGACTCCCCGGCAAAACCTTCCATAAGGTTATCCTTCGTTGCCATACTGATAACATCGAAATCCATGTGGATAAGTGTTTCGAGAGGAGCGGATCAGTAATCTCATCATTGTATTCGGATAACCAGTGAAGGCACAGATATGCCTGCCAAGCGGATATCAGATATTGATCCCCTGGACCGGCCCAGGGAGAAGATTGAAAAGAAAGGGGCATCTGCTCTGAAAGATAGCGAACTCATCGCAGCAATCCTGGGGAAAGGAACAAAAAACAATGATGTCCTCACCATATCCAAACAGGTTGCGAACCTTCTGGAGAAAGACAACCTTCCGTCCTATGATACGCTTCTTGAAATAGATGGGATTGGTCCGTCAAAAGCTGCAGTGCTCATGGCCTGCTTTGAGCTGGCAAACCGGTACGGGACCCCTGCCGAAAAAGAACGAATCCGGATTACAGAGCCGGATCATATCCTGAAGATATCAGAGGTTACTGACCTTGCCAGTAAATCACAGGAACATTTCCTTGTTACCACGCTGAATGGTGCATCAGAGGTCATTAACACCCGTACCATCACGATGGGTCTCTTAAACCACAGTCTTGTCCATCCCCGGGAAGTGTTTGCTGACGCGATAACCGACCGGGCGGCTGCGATAATCTGTATCCATAACCATCCGTCAGGAAACCCTGAGCCGAGCTCTGAAGATATCACCGTGACCAGGCAGCTCTCAGAGGCTGGGAAAATTCTGGGCATCAGCCTCCTTGATCACCTGATATATACCAAAGGGAAGGTGAGCTCCCTTCGAAGTCTGGGATATCTCTGATTATGAACTTCCGGTCAGGGCTGACCCAAGGGCAAATCCCTTGTCATATGCTTCTTTGAGCAGATCCGGGTACCGGTCAAGATCCACCTTGTTGTCCATATCCTTTATCAGAAGTTCATCGGCAAGTTTGCAGTCAAGAATATCACAAAATGCCAGGGTGGAGATTCTAATCCCGTCAAAGTTATTGGGCAGGTTCATACCTGATATGGATAACAGGAGCGTTTTCCTGGTTTTGCGTTTCTCTTTTGGAATCAGGGGTGCCTTTCGTTCATATTTTGCACAATAAAACACCTGGCACCGGTCCATGAATGATTTCAGGTGGCCGGGCACTCCCATGGTCATGACCGGTGTTGCGATGATAAGGCTGTCCATGTTTTTCAGCAAGGGATACATCGATCCCATATCATCTTCCATGATGCAGGACGACTGTTCCTTGCAGTAATACATCTCCCTGCATGATGAGAACTCAAGGGAGGGTACATCAATAAGGGTCACCTCGCATCCTGCCTTTTCAGCTCCGGCTATTGCCTGTTTTAAAAGTTTTGCCGTATTTCCTTCAGGAAGGGGACTTCCCAGAAGCGCAAGGATTTGTGGTTTCATACTATACTCTTCTCATCATCAGTCTTTAAGTCACTACCTGTTCCTTTTGGATCATTTCATGAACCGTGAAAATTTGCCAGAATAATGTCCTGAATCCTACCAATTTCGCCATGTACGGATTCGAATCAGTTATAAAGATCAAGGATGATTACTGATATGGTGACAACCGTGACCGAAGCAAAGAAGGTCAAGGCTGGCGATAAGGTCGGCCCGGGAAAATACGTATGTATCGATTGTGGACACGCTTTTGAATTTACCGAGGCTGAACAGGACTTACGGAAATGTCCTGCCTGTGCCTGTGAGATGTATGATTGTCTCCCCATGACTCACATCCGTTCAGATGTGAAGACCCCTGAGGATGCAATCAATCCACCAAAACGGTAATTTTCTTTTTTCCAAGCGTCCGGCTTTGGGCCATGTATCGTCTGTTGAACATGTTCTGACGGAGGAGATATCAATGGTAAATGTATCAGAAGAAGGACAGGTTTTTGAGTGTGAAATCTGTGGAAATGTAGTAAAAGTTCTTGAAGCCGGTGGCGGAGAACTCGTCTGCTGTGGCGAACCAATGGTTCTGCAGGGGTGAGGAATACGTCATCAGAGATGGATGATCTGGAGAAGAAGATCGGAAAGGTTCCTAAAATCTTTAAGAAACTGGCAGAGACCGATCCTGACATGCATGAGATGATTCTCCGCCTTGACCAGTACATCTGGGATGACGGAGCATTGACCAGAAAGACAAAAAAACTCATTGCGATAGCAATTGCTGCTTCCATGAGGGACCAGCATGCGATCAAGGCCCAGATGGCAGGCGCAAAAAGCCTGGGAGTTACCAAGGGAGAAGTCGAAGAAGCACTTCGTGTTGCGTATCTTCTGTCAGGAATGCCTGCCTATGTGAACGGAAAGGTAATCGAAGAGGAGATAATGTGATTGTCTATGTGTTATGAAGATGAAGACTACGAATGTGTAGGTTTTCCCGTACTTGGTGAGCCTGCACCTGAATTTGAAGCGGTAACGACCCACGGGAAGATGAAACTTACCGACCTGAAGGGGAAATGGGTAGTTCTCTTCTCTCATCCGGCTGACTTTACCCCGGTCTGTACTACTGAATTTATTGCATTTACACAGGCTGAAGCTGAGTTTAAAGCCCTCAATGTCCAGCTCATCGGTCTTTCCATTGATAGTGTTCATTCCCACCTGGCATGGGTCATGAATGTCAAGGAGAAGATGGGCGTTGAGATCCCATTCCCGATAATTGCTGACCTTGACATGAATGTAGCCTCAAAATACGGGATGATTCATTCCGGTCAGAGCTCTACCGCTGCAGTCAGGGCAGTATTCTTTATCGATGACAAGGGTATTTTACGGGCCATGATCTATTACCCGCTTAGCAATGGCCGGTATATTCCCGAGATCATCAGACTTGTCAAGGCACTGCAGACCACTGATGCGGCAGGAGTTGCTACCCCGGCAAACTGGCAGCCTGGGGAGAAGGTCGTTGTACCGGCTCCGGCCACTACGGAAGATGCAAAGGTCCGTCTTTCCCAGGGATATGAGTGTAAGGACTGGTATCTCTGCTTTAAAAATCTCTAATTTTTTATGACACCTATCCGAGTGCTTGCCATTGCAGGAAGTCCCCGGCGGCATGGCAACTCAGAACTGCTCCTTGACTGGGTTCTTGATGAGATGAAGCAGGACCCGGATGTCAGTGTTACAAAAGTTGTCCTGAGTGATGCTGATATTGCCCCCTGTCGCGGGTGTAATGCCTGTGAAAAGCTCAATGCCTGTATCAATCATGATGGCATGGATACGCTTCATGACCTGATTCTTGAGGCGGACTGTATCATTCTGTCTGCACCCATCTACTGTATGAGCATCTGTGCCCAGGCAAAAGCACTCGTGGATCGTGCCCAGGTTTTCAGATCCAGAAAATACGTGCTCAAACTTCCTGTGGTTCCGCCTGAGCGGATTGGAAAACGATTTGGTATATTTATCTCAACCGCAGGGCAGGACTGGGATTATGTGTTTGATGCGGCCATTCCGGTTGTCAAATGTTTTTTCCATGTCATTGAAGTGAAAAACCGTGATCTCTCGTACCTGATGATACGGCAGGTAGATGAAAAGGGAGCAGTCAGGTCGCATCCGACTGCGAAGGAAGAGGCCTTATCTCTGTCCCGGTCAGTACTACAGACTATGAAGGAGCGATTGGCTTGAAGGAAACGGTCACGGTCATCGGGCTCTCCGGAAGTCCGCGTCGGAGAGGAAATACTGAACAGCTCCTTGACCGGTTTCTGGAAGGGGTATCAGATGCCGGGGGGATCACCGAGAAAGTGGTCCTTTCAACCCTTGAATACTCGTCCTGCAAAGGGTGCAATGCCTGTCATAAGACCGGCACCTGTATCATGGACGATGCAGTGCGGGAGCTCTATGACCGGATGCTTGCCGCTGACTGCGTTATCATCAGTTCGCCAATCTATACCATGGGCATCACGACCGAAGTCAAGTCATTTATCGACCGTGCTCATTATCTCTGGGTCAGGCATTTTGTGCTGGGATCCCATGTCGTCAGTCCTGAAGAGAAAAAACTCCGGCGTGGGTATTTTCTCTCGACTGCAGGTATGGACCAGGAAGATGTCTTTGATACGGCATATCCGATGCTGAAGGCTCTTTTTAATATCCTGGGATTTACCCATTGTGTCGGTGTCCTTGCCCGGAACATGGATGGATATGGTGGCATCACCGGTCACCCGACTGCTCTTGATGATGCGTACCGGAAAGGAACTGAGGCAGTCAAGGGGATAATGACAGGCAGGCCCTGTTTAGAGAAGGTAAAACGATAACCTGACTTCGTTCACTTTCACCCCACGGCCTTCATCCTTTATATGCCCTTTCGATAACCTAGGAGTATGGCAGGGGCAGATCTTGCAGGTATCGGAAGGAGGTGGCAGGAGAAGATTGCTGCATCACCTGAGTATACCATTGTCCCTCATGATAACGTTTTCAGGCTTGGTCTGAACCGGTACCCGGTCAGGGAGTCTGTGTTCCTTGAGAAACAGCAGCTATTATCCCGGCTGTGTCGGGACTATTCAGATGCATATCTTGAGGACTGTTTTGCAGGTGAGGAGAGGACAAACCAGGAGGGGGAGTATTATGTCATCAACTCCCGGTTTTCTGCTCCATGTATCCGGCATGGCAGGCAGGATATTCATGCCTTGTTTGATCATGACCTGACGCTGGTGCGGGGAGTTGGTCCCATGGTCTCTGCACGTCTGAGATCGAAGGGTTGTAAAACGCTGCATGATATGGCACGGATGAGAAAGTACCGGCCGTCCGCTCTCAGTGTGCTTGAGGTGCTGGAGCAGGAGCCGGTGGATATCTGCCGGCTCAGTACCGCACGAAAAGGGGCAGCCCACCCGCTCACCCTGCTGACATCAGGTCTCTTCTCTCCTGAATCGTTCCGGTTTATTGATATCGAGACTCTTGGTATCTTTGGCCGGCCGGTCATTCTGATCGGTCTTGGGTTCTTCAGGGGAGGGGAGCTCCATGTCAGGCAGTATCTGCTTCGTGACATCGGCGAGGAAGCTCCAGCCCTGTATGCATTCATGGAGGATATCCCCGAAGATGCGGTTCTCGTCAGTTTTAATGGCAGGAGTTTTGATATTCCGTATATAGCGGACCGGCTGGCCTATTATGGATTGCCCTCTCTTCCTGCAACGCCCCATGATGATCTTCTTCATCCCTCACGGCGTCTGTGGAAACATTCTGTTCCGGATTGCAGGCTTGGCACCCTGGAGGCACGGATTTTGAATATTACCAGAGATGAGGATCTCCCCGGTGCACTCGTGCCTGAATGGTACTGCAGGTACATGGAGACGAAGAATCCCGGACCACTGGTCCCGATTGTTGAACATAACAGGCAGGATGTGGTAAGTCTGGCATTCCTTCTTGAGCGTCTTGTTTCAGAGTGGTATGAGCGTCTCCGGTTTTCTTGAGTTTTTCCTGGAGAACCGGCGGTACTCCGGGTATATTGCACATATCCAGAGAATCCCCGGAAAAGATGCTGCCCTTTCCCCGGCTCCAGATGTCCTTCCTGCCCGGGTGAAAGACTGGCTTCTCAAGGAAAAAATCACACTATACTCCCACCAG
>CAYWHV010000095.1:4323-8525 GCA_964458045.1 uncultured Methanospirillum sp. | reverse complement strand
AAGCGGACAAAAATGAATAGAGCAGGTCACGGGACGGGACCGGGTGGATGTGAGTATAGGACCCGACTACCTTGTTCTGCACCATTCCGTCTTGGGTTGCATCAATCCCAAACCCCCGGTCCAGTTCATACCCATAATGTACACCATTGTCCGGATGAACGGTGGAATAATGAAAAGCATGACCCTTTACCGGGAGAGGTTTTCCTGCACCGAATGGAAAATCAGGAGTAGTCTTTCCGGAGACATAGGTGACTACCCGTTTTTTCGGAATCGTGCACCGGGCAGGGAGCACATCTGCCATCCTGAATGTTGTTCCTGCAGAGAGACCGGAAAAATCCTGCAGGACCTGAATCTCCCGGCAAAGGTACATAAGACCTCCGCATTCTGCAAAGATGGGTCTCCCTTCCGCTGCTGCCTTTCGGAGATCCTCCATCATCGAATGGTTATCTGCAAGTTCACGACCATAGTACTCCGGGTATCCGCCACCGAGGATATACCCGTCTGCATCAGGAAGGTCACCATGCACCGGTGAGAAATATTCTATATCATACCCTCGTGCCTCGATGAGTGAGAAGAGATCTGCATAATAGAAATTGAACGCCTCATCCCGTGCAATCGCGATCGTTCCCCGGTGGTGCAGGTCGCCGGGTGCGAACAGGTCAGGAATATGAAGAGAAGCCTTCATCTCTTGTGAGAGAGAGAGCAGGGCATCAAGATCCAGGTGGCTGCAGATCATCTCAACAATGGATGAGACCCGGTCAAGGAATGGCTGATCCTTCAGCCCCTCCTCAAAGGGAACCAGGCCCAGATGCCGCATGGTCAGATCCAAGTTATCAACCCGGGGAATTGCTCCGATCACCGGTATATTACAATAATGTTGGATTGCCTCGGTTGCTTTCCGGATATGTTTCTCTCCCCTGACATTATTGAGGATAACACCTGCAATTTGCACATCAGGATCAAATTTCATAAACCCATACAGCAGTGCTGCAGCACTCCGGGTAATGCTCCGGGCATCTATGACGAGAATAACCGGTAATTGAAAGTGTTTTGCTATCGATGCAGTGCTTCCGATATCAGCAATACTCTCAGCCCCTTCATACAGGCCCCTGACTCCTTCAATAACAGCGATATCAGCACCAATACAGGCATGATCAAATACCGCCGTAAGCTCGTCACGGTTCATCACAAATGAGTCAAGATTCCTGCATGGCCGTCCGGTAACACCGGTAAGATAGGATGGATCGATATAGTCCATCCCAACTTTGAAGGTCTGAACAGTCCATCGCTTAGCAAGAGCTGCCGCTATTGCAAGGGTAATACTTGTTTTTCCTGATCCCGACCGGTCACCGGAAATCAGGAATGCCTTCATACAAAGCTCCGGAGGACGGCCCCGAATTCGGACTCTACAATGCTTCTGACACCAAGCGTTTTTGGATGAAGATCGATCTCGACAACCACGTGTTCATGCCCCAGATCCTTGAGCGGTGCAACCTGACGAGGGCCGTTCGTCACTGAAAAACACTCAATCCCATCGGTATATTCCTGGGGAATCGCATGGGGCACCCCGGTAATGAATGCAAAATCAGGGTTCTCTTCCTGTATCCACCGGCCAAGCATATCCCCGGTTGCTCCGTATTCATCAAGGGCTCCCTGCTTCACATATGAAAGCCCAGTTGCATCAAGATCTGCAATGATACGCTCCGCATCACGTCTGACCTTTGGAAGCCCCCGCATCTCAAGATTTGCAGAATAGGTGATGGGTGCATCAGGTGCCACCTCATGCAGGGCAGTAAGGCCATCTGCAAACATGTATGCAGTCTCCTTCTTTGCATTCATAATAGCAACACCTTTTTTGCCCTCATGGATGAGTTCAACAAGACGCTCTGCTACTTTATGCTTCAGGTCTCCCCGTGATGGCTCGATATATTCCCTGACTGCCGCTCCCCTGAGCCGCTCCACCTGATTGGCCGCTTTTAATAATTCCTGCTGGCGTGCCAGTTCATCTGAAGAGATCCATCCGATCTCTGCTGCTGGCTTTAAGGTTGCAATAACTCCGTCTATATTCTCGGTAAACCCGGCATGAATATCAACGGCAATCGTCTCGGTACTGACACCGGAGTTATCAATCGCAGCCTGCAGGTCTTCACCGATGATCATCGAGACACAGGTTCCCATGACCGCCATTCGTTTTGGAGAAAACTTCTCTTCTGCATAGAGAATAACCTCCTCTAGCCGTCCCTGTCCGCCAAAGACGAACTCATTCTCGGCAAGAGAGGTTGTCAGAACCCGCATGCCATCCTCTTCCAAAAGCCGGGCATGCTTAAAGGAGCAGCCTGACGGGCCATGGAGAACGGCAACATCAACTTCCAGGTCACGGGCAGTATACAGGGCAGCTACAATAGAACTGGGGCGAGGCTGTACATATTTCATTATTTCCACCGTTTCACAGACAATAAAATAAGAGTATTATTCAGGGTTTTCGCTCTTCTGATTCCATCTTCAGATGAATCAGCACAGGTGCAGGCAATCCCGGTATTTCTACAGTACTGTATGATCTCTTCCTTCATAATCCGTTCATCTCCAGGGATGAGAATGACGTCCCGGGGATTGACATCTGATATGGACTGGCAAATCTCCTGAGTGCTGAAGTTTTCACATACCGATGCTGCATCCTGGCCGATGATGAGTGTTACCGGTTCATTCCCTGCTATCTCCCGGCAATGCCGGTGTGCATCAAGGGTTGTAGCTGAGCACGTCCCGCTGTTCGCATTGTCGATTATAGTATATCTCCCATCCCTGGAGACCTCCATACGACCGGGAAGTGCGGTAAAGTCAGAAAGGCCGGCAGGATCAATACCAAGAAGCAGAGCGGCCCCGGCAGCAAGCATGAGCGGAGTTTTATATCCGGGCAGGAGGAGAAGCGGGTTTGTAAATGAACCGGCCATCGCACCATACTGGTATGTCGCGGTCGTCCCTGACACTGATACTAGGTCAGATGCACAAACACATCCCTCATGAACGAGTGTTCCCTCCGGAGGAGCCAGTACCTGCTTTACCAGGTGAGCCTGCTCTGTTTTGAGTGCCAGGGCACTTCTCTTACCCTGGGCAACCGGATAGTCAAGGAAAGAGGTAAGAATACCCAGCGTTCCAATCCCACAGAACCCTAAGGATACCTCGGAGATCAGCCACCCGGAACCAGAAAGTTCTGCACAGATCTGCAGAAGAGATGCAGGCGTAATGGAATACCGGCCAAGGAGTTCCTTTGACGGATACCTGACAACCCCAGTAGAGGTATGAAGCAGTCCGTTTCCGGGCATGAGAGATGCCAGTGCTGCAGCGGTTGTAGATTTCCCCTGTTTTCCGGTGATTTCAATAACAGGAAAAGCCGCAAGATCACTGAGGAGCCATCTGACAACCGCGTGATGGGATATGACAGGAACCCGGAGGTCCTGAAGAAGGGAATAATCAGGGTCCAGATGAACAGGGGCAGTAATAAGATCATAGACCCCGGTCCGTGCCCGATCAGGAGAGATACCCTCCTGATTCCGGTACACATCAACAATATCAATATCATGACCACGGGCGGAGAGGTGCTCTGCGATCACCTTTCCCCCATGAATCGAATCAAGAACGAGAATTCGCATCAGATCAGGTCAAGAGCCGCCTTGGCATTCTCCATCATGAGGTCTGCCAGAAGCGGGTTTGGTCCAATCGGGTCTGCATAGACAAGAGGAACTTCTTTACCTGCAAGCGGGAAGAGGCCTCTCTTCTGACCGGATGCAAGACCGAGAATACCGGGGATATCCTCATCAATGTGAACTCCACGGGCAAGGAAGAGAGGAACAACTGCAATGCTGTCCACATCATCCTGCTTGAACAGATCCAGTGATTCGCGGATAGTGGGCTCATTAAATTCCATAAATCCGCAGCGAACAATATAATTCGGATTCTTCTGAGCGATTAAATCGGCAGTTTTGCTGATGAGATTCTTATTGTATTCTTTTTTGCTCCCATGTCCTACCAGGAGGATACCTGTCTTTGTCATTCTCAGTAGGTATTACTGCACGTAATAAAATAGTTATCAAATGTTATATTCTATCAAAATATGTATCACTTGTATCACACGAGAGAGGTTAATCGAAAAGAGCTTTCATACCAAAAGCCCAGGAGTGAGCAGAGAACCTTATACATGAGTACGA
>CAYWHV010000095.1:0-4313 GCA_964458045.1 uncultured Methanospirillum sp. | reverse complement strand
ATCAAATGTTATATTCTATCGAAATAAGTATCACTCTGATCACACGAGTGAGGGTAACCTCACATAGTGTTCATACCAAATGCCAGAAATGAGCAGAGAACCTTATACATAAGTACGATCGATGATTATGGACAAGGATTATAATGGATACAAATTTCGATCTTTTTATCGGTGATAAACCGGTAAAGACACCAATCGCGGTTGCCTGTATGGCAGGTATTACCGATGGTGCATATATTCGTAATCTTGCGGATCACATCGGGCTTGGAATAATTGGTGGATATGCAATAGATGAACCAACTATCCAGGCAGCACGTACGCTCTCCGATCAGGGAAGGGAAGAATTTTTACCCAGAAATCTCGTTGAGGATCTGAGGGGCCAGATAGCGCTTATCGAAGCAGCCGGTGTAGTCCCGGTCATTAACCTGCGGGCATCTGAAGCCGGGTCACTGGTGGCCCTGGTTCAGGAACTTGGCAATTCGGTCATCTATGAGATTGATGCTCATTGCAGACAGCAGCCAATGATAGATGCACGGAGCGGGGAATTTCTCCTTCACCATACCGAAATCCTGATTTCATATGTTCAGGCATTAAAAATTGCTGGCGTGCTGGTCTCGGTGAAAATTCGCGCCGGAGTAGCTGCCGATGATGTGGAGCTCTCACGACTGCTCTGGAAGGCCGGTGCAGATGTCCTGCACATTGATCTCATGGATTTTGATCATACCTATCTGAAAAAAATCCGTGATGCATCTCCGGTTTTCATCATTGCCAATAACGGGATCACCACCTTTGAGAAAGCAAAGGAGTTATTTGCGCATGGTGCGGACATGGTCTCCCTTGCCCGGAACTCTGATGCAAAAACCCTGTCAACCCTGCATGCACAGATTGCACAATATACAAAGGAACATGGATGGTATAACGCACCAAAGCAGCTCTGCCGGGGAGGAGATATCCGGTCACTGGCATTCTGTTGCATGCCGGTCAAACCCTGCCCACTGCTTCCGACCCTTAAGCAGTATAATATCAGTCCGCAGGAGTTTGTTTCCATGAAGATGGAGGCAGTCGCAGGAACTCCCCTTGAGCAGGGAGCCAACACCTGCTTTGGCAGCCTTGTATACTGCTGTAAAGACACCACCCCCTGTATGTTCAGGGATGCAACACTCCGTCAGGCAGGAATTAAAAAATCCACCTACATGGATTTGAAAAGAGAAATCTCCAAAAAACTTCTGAAAAAAATCTTCAAATGAACCCTGATATCAGCCGAACCGAGCAGGCACAGATGGCCATGGCATTTGAGGTCTCTGCATGGGATAAACCAGGAAATGTGGACCGGTGTCATGACTACCCTGACACAAAACTTGAGCATTTTCTGGCATCCGTCATCTTCTGCAGACCGGCCCTGGAAAAGGCTGAACAAAGGAAGGGAAGTGTTGGTGCTCTTATCAGGGAAGCGACGATTCTGACCGGACGGCACAAAGGGGGAAACACTCATTTCGGGGCATTCATCCTGCTCATCCCCCTTATCATGGGAGGCACTATCAGGGACGCATCTGAAATTGTCAGACAGACGACCATTGAGGATGCCCTGGATTTTTATGATGCCTTTGCTCATACGGCGGTCAGGGTTAGGGACAAGGATGAACTTGACATCAATGACCCGAAGGCAAAAGAAGAACTCAGAAAGCGGAAGATGACGTTTTTTGACGTCATGGAATATTCTGCCCCCCATGATCTTGTCGCCCGGGAAATTACGCAGGGGTTCCCACTCACCCGGTATACTGCCGACCTTCTCATATTACATCAGAACGAGAAAAATCCTATATCAAAGGTATTTCTAAAACTACTATCAGAGTATCCGGACACCTTCATCGCGAAAAAGTATGGAGTCGGTGCATCAGAACTTGTAAGAAGGAAAGCTGCTCTGGTGATGGCAGGTTCGATGAGTTCTGCAGAACTCGATGAATTCTGTCTGGATAACGGGTACAATCCTGGATCACTGGCAGATATCATGATATCCGGCCTGTATGTAGCGTTAGGAGAAGGATGGGAGTGGGACCGTTAACAGCCCCGGTGGACCAGATCTTCACCGAAGGAATCAATGAAGTAATCGTTTCAACCTGCAATAATGCCGCCCCTATGGGGATTATCAGGAAGAACAATACGCTCTCGATGATAGTATTTCGCACCAGTCATACCGCACAGAATATTATCCGGGATGGGTGGATTGTCGCCCACATATCCCATGACCCGGTTCTTTTTGTAAAGACTGCCTTTGAAGATCTCTCAGAAGAATCCTTTATCCAGGAACTGGTCGGAGATCAAATCATTCACCGGCTCAGAGGGATTCAGAACTGGATATTCTGTAATGCACATGTTGAGAATACAACACCCGAAAAGCTTTTTGTAACTCTGGAACCGGTCCATGTGAACATCACTCAGGTCCTGCCGGTTCCTGTTCACCGGGGTCTCAATAATATCATCGAGGCCACGGTTCATGCAACCCGGTTTATTATGAGCAGGGATCCTGAACTTGCCCGGCTTATCCGTCATCATGGCGATCTGGTTCTGCGATGTGGAGGAGAACAGGACAAACGGGCCATACGGCTCCTCTACGGATATGTAAACGCAGTGGTTCCGGAAACTTTTTCGTAAAAATCAGGCAGGAGTTACTCTCCTGATAACTCCGGTTTCATTGGTTCTGTACCCCCCAAGGCGGGAGAGCAGAGATTTGAATTCGTCAGATTGTATGAGTGATACAACGCTTTGAACCCTGGAATCTGATTCAAAAGATTCTTTCCTCATGGCTAATTCATACCGCTCGGTGCCTATGGGGATGAAGGGGAGATTATATGCTTTTGCCGCAGAATGAACCGCCATGCCAAGGTCGGCATCTCCGCTCATCACTGCAAGACATACGGCAAGATGGGTTGTCATTTCACGATTATATCCCTGAATAGAGTCAGAAGAGATCCCTTTCTCTTTGAGCATATAATCAAGCAGCATCCGGGTACCTGATCCTTTCTGCCGGTTGACAAACCGGTGCGTAGAAATAGCATCAAAATTCAGTCCATCCCTGGACACGATTCCCTGCTCCCGTTCTGCAACACAGATGAGGACCAGTTCTTCATCAGGCATGTACCGTTTCAGGAAGGCAACATTATAATCCCCGTCTTCTGACAGAAGATGCATGGGTGCCAGATGGCAATCGCCCCTCTTTAATGCCATAAGTCCGCCCATGCTCCCGACATGGACCGATGCGGGGAATATCCCACCGGTTCTCAGATGATCTGACAGATGATCAATGACAGGATCATGAGACCCGGTGATGAGAATAGTCTTTTCAGCCTCTGCGAGCGGTGTCGTTACTTTGACTGATACGATAGAACCCGGTTCAAATCCCTCTGATGATGCGGGAATGGTGATATATCCGTTTGACCTGACAAGACTCATCTGAATACCAGACCCGCGTGACAGGGGGAGGGCCACCCAGGAATCCTTGATCTTTCCTATCGTGACCAGGACAAATTCATCAATGCCGATGTCAGAATAGAGGGGGCCTGCCAGACGTGCCTCAACTACCTGATGCTCAGGAATATGCAGCCCGTACCATGAGAGAACCGGCCTGATGATCTCACGAAGAATGGTATGACAGGCGACCGGGTACCCGGGCATTCCGATAACAGGCTTTCCTGATATCTCTCCAAAAATAACCGGTTTTGCAGGTTTTATAGCAAGACCATGCACAAAGACGGACCCCAGTTCATTGATGATACGGCTGGTATAGTCTTTTGTTCCTTTGGATGAACCGGCGGATATGAGGACCAGGTCATGAGAAGCAACCGCTTCGGTTATCGCGTTCCGTATCTTTTCAGGTTCATCAGGGACGACTGGAAACAGGGTTACCTGGGCTCCGCTCTCTCGGATCTCGGCAGCGGCCATGAGCATATTACTCTCAATCACCTGTCCGGGCTTTGGTGAAGTCCCCAGAGGCACAATCTCACTTCCGGTCGAGATAAGGGCAACCCGCAGGGAGAGCACATCAACACCGGTTATCCCATATGCTGCCATCGCCCCGATGTCTCCAGACCTGATAGTATGACCACTCGGCAATACCATCTCACCAAGGGCAATATCCTCACCGACCGGACGGATATGCTGCCAGGGATATGCAGGCATCCGGATAAGAACACCCTCATCAGCCTCCTCCGTATCCTCGATCATGATAACGGCGTCATATGCTGAGGGGATGAGATTGCCGGTATTCACCCGGACATAATTGGTGATGAGGACCGGACTCTGATCGGTGGCTCCGT
>CAYWHV010000094.1:0-8600 GCA_964458045.1 uncultured Methanospirillum sp. | reverse complement strand
ATGATGTGACTATATCATATGAAAGGGTTTTTGGCAGTATTGCTTCTGGGCCTGATTGTCGGGTTGGTAGGAATTACGACCGCGGATATTCCTGATCTGGTCGGGAACTGGACCGGGCCGTATGTTGAATATAACAGCGGTGAGGGGTTTTCTGAGGTAGAAAGCGGATTGTTCTTTCTGAATATCACTGAGCAGAAGGACCGGATTATTATCGGATATACCTCCTTTAAGAAGAGTGATGGAACTGAGGTCAGCCGTGAACTTGCCGGAGTTATCAGTGCAGATGGAACCGATCTTTCACTTGCAGAACAGAATAACGGGTATTCAAATGGAAAGATCATCGGTCCGGATGAATTTGAACTGACATATCTTTCTGATAATGATCCGATAAGCGTAGCAATTGACACGTTTTACAGAATCACATAAATTTTTGTCTTTTGTCCTATCCACGAATGGATAGTATGACTGGTGACTCTTCGCCACTTCTTCTTTTTAAAATGATTTTCAGGAAAATTTGCTGGTCATATCTATCCTCATCGTACCTTCATTTATATGAAAACCGCTCCATCTCGTTTTCGATGATGGTGACTGCCTCATTGATCTCTGCAATGACCTTTGTAATCTGACCGACGACTGCAAGTGCCTCTTCACTGGTTGCCGATGAGTTCAGGGCATCTTTTGCCGTCTCTTTCACCCGGTTACTCATCTCATTCACTGTAGCAGAAATCTCTTCAAATGATGTTGCCTGTTCCTCTGTGGCACGTGCCATCTGCTCCATGTTGGTGGTGATATCATCTACCGATGCGGAGAGCGAGTTGAATATGCCAAGTGTATCTCCCAGAGCTTCACTTCCTTCGGTAACTGCTGCCCCGGATTCTCCAAGAGCTGTTGATACTGCTTCACTCTTCCTTTGTAGTTCGGTTATCATCTCTGCTATCTGGTCTGCTGATTCACGTGACCGGAGAGCCAGGGATTTCACCTCCGAAGCAACAACAGCAAACCCTTTTCCGGCATCACCTGCCCTGGCAGCTTCAATAGCCGCATTCAGAGCAAGAAGATTGGTCTGGTTGGCAATATCTGTGATGAACTGCACAATCTTTCCAATCTCCTGCATATGCTTTCGTATCTCTGAAAAAATTGCTTCGACCTGTTCGCTTTTCCGGGTTATCTCCTGCATTCCATGTTCCGCTTTTTGTGCAGCGGAGATTCCCTGCCGTGAGAGATCATTCGCCTGAATGGTAAGTTGTGCCACCTGTCCGGCATTGGTGGAGACATCGGTAATTTTTCCGGTCAGGGTTTCCATCGTTTGGAGCACCTGTTCAATGCTCTCTTCACTCTTTTCTGCATTTTGTCTTGCCCTTTCTGCGTCATTGGCGATTAACTCCGCACCCTGGCTGATATCCTTAATTCCTGATCCGGCAGCTTCTGCCTGGCTTGACAAGTGAGACATACGGTCTGAGATAACCTTCAGGACCGTTGAAATATTGGTGCTTATTCCGTCAAGTGCCACTTTTACATCTGCAAGGTCTCCTTCAATTGCATGGTTTTTATCAAATTCTGCAGTGAAGTCTCCCTGTGCAAACCGTCCTGCAATACGCTGTATCTCATGAACTGCGAACTCCACCTGTGTCCCGATGTTGTCAAGTGATTCTTTCAGCCTGGCAAAATCTCCTGAAACCTGTAGGTTTTCATCCATGCGGGCAGAGAAGTCTGCATGTGCATATTGGTCTGCTATCTGCATTGCTGCCTTAACCGGGCCGGTAACAGCATCCAGGGTCTCGTTGATTCCTACAATCATCTGCCTGATCTCTCCGGAATATGCTGCACCATCAACACGGATGTCTAGATTTCCAGATTTGGCTTCTTTGGTGATTTTGATAATCTCTTTTGCTGCCTGTTTTTCAGCGGTTTTATCGATGTAGAAGTTTACGATGGAGTATAGTTGTCCTTTGCTTCCAAATAGAGGAAGATACCGGTATTCAAAGTTTTTCACCCCTGCCGGTGCGGTAAATGCAACTTCGCCTGAAACAACTTCCTGGTTTTCGATGGCTTCCTTTACCGTTTTTCCTTCCCGGTTGATGACCTCAAAATCGGTCAGTTTCATGGTAAGAAGCTTCTCAGGAGTATAACCAGTAAGCTGGGGGAATATTGGATTGGTTTTTACCAGTTGGAGCTCAGAATTTATTTCAAATATCGGGATGGGTGCATTATGGATGATGAACTCTGCTTTCTTCTGTTCAATCTCACTCTTTTTTACCTGGCGTTTCAGGTTGTCCATGATGATCTGCCGGTTCACCGCGATGAGGATGAGATTATGGAGGGCCTGTGCAAGAGCATACTCTCCTTTCATAAACGGGCCTTTATCAAGAGTCGGCCGCTGCTCAAGGTAGGCGATTTCAAGAGTAATTGTATCCCCGTCTGATGCAGCCCCTTCTATCCTGAGCATCCAGGGTGATTCAATAAAACCATCCGTCTGACGGGTAAATGACTTAAACCGGTATCGTGCCTGACAGATTTCGGGATATTGAAATGCATTTGGGATGGCCTGGATGACCATTTTAATCGCATCAAAGACCGAAATGGAGTTATCTCCAAGAATCCGTGCAGATTCTAAAAGTATGCTTTGTTCTTTGAGCAATTCATGGTATTGGGTACTGAGAATCGCCAGTTTTTCCGCATCTGTATGGTCTGAGCTGAGCAGGTCTTCACAGGTGGTAAATTTCATTGAAATCATCCTCTGCATCCGGATATGACTCGGGAAAGGCAGATGCAACGTTTCAAATTTATATCGATAACCTGCTTTATTCAGGAATTTGAAACGGAGCAGATGTGTACATGAGAATAAACCGGTTGTCTCCTGTCTCTCCTCTCAACATGCTCCGGGTAAAAATTACCTGATACAGACGAACTCTTGCAAATGTCTTTCCTCGTTGGTATTCCAGGCCTAATAGTAGCAATGATGTAGATACCTGATAATTCTTTCGGATATCATGAGATGATCCGGGTTTATCATGTATCTTTCTGAAATGGTAAAAAAATTGAAAAAAATGGTAGAGAGTGATACAGTACCCTTTCCCTCATCCTGATGCATGAGAGGTGATATGTTTTATCGAACCGTACAATACCGGATACTCCCGGTCTGATCAATTTCATATCCCCCCAGGTGAATCAGTATCTCCTGAAACCTCTGGGATTTTATCATATCGACTATCACTCTGATTCTATTGTCTTTCTCAAACATATCCTTCGTGGTAACCAGTTCATACCGCTCTACATCCACCGGAACAAACGGGAGAGAAAATGCCCGGGCTGCACTGTAGATAGTCATTCCAAGATCTGCATCACCATTCTTCACCGCAAGACAGACCCCAAGATGGGTAGGAACTTCCTCCTCATATCCGGCAATAGAAGCAGGGTTTATCTTTTTCTGCTTCAGCAGATGATCGAGCAGCATCCGGGTTCCTGACCCTTCCTGACGATTGATAAACCGGTGAGTTGTAATGGCCTCAAACCCAAAAATCTCCCTGGATACAATTCCCTGAATCCGCTCGCCAATACAAATCAGGACCAGTTCTTCTTCATGAAAATGCTTTTTCAGATAGGGAATATTGTATTCACCATCATCAGCAAGCAGGTGCATCGGAGCCAGATGACAAAAACCTTGTTGTAAGGCAAACAGTCCTCCCATACTCCCGACATGAGATGATGCGATATGAATGCCGGTATCCCGTGCAAGATCTGCCAGGTAATCAATTGCCGGATCATGGCTCCCGGTAACGAGAACCACCTGATCAGCAATTTTTTGGGGGACCGTGAGATATGCAGTAGTTTTCTCACCATTTTTCACTACATGTTTCCCTGCCGGAATCTTCAGGTATGCATGGGACCTGACCATGTGCATCTGTACACCTGCCCCCCGGGGAAAGGGAACTGCTATCCAGTTATCCTTGATTTTTCCAACGGTTGCGAGAACAAATTCTTCAAACCCGGTGGAAGAGTGAACAGTATTGCCGAGGGTTACCTGAATGCCAGGATATTCTGGAATTTCACACCCATACCAGGAGAAGAGAGGCAGTATAATCTCACGAAGGATCGTATAATTTGCAATTGGATATCCGGGCATCCCGATGATGGGTTTTCCTTCAATCTCTCCAAGAATCGTGGTTTTTGCAGGGATTATTGCGATGCCGTTTACGACAATGGTTCCCAGTTCCTCAATCACTGCTGCCGTGTAATCCTTCTTTCCTTTCGATGATCCACCAGAGATGAGGATGATATCATTATCCTGGATTGCACGTTTTACCGCTGCCTTAATCTTTTTCTTGTCATCCGGAACGATGGGATAGTGGGTTACCGTTCCCCCGATTGACCTGATAAGAGCGGCAGCGACGTACAGATTACTTGCAATCATCTGATCCGGCTCTGGATGGATCCCGACGGGAACAATCATATCGCCGGTGGGAATGAGAGCAACCCTGAGATCACAGACTGCAACATCGGTGATTCCATAACTGATAAGAGCACCGATATCTGTAGCACGGATTTTACTCTTCCGGGGAAGGATCATCTCATTATGGACGATATCATCGCCGATTGGGCGAATATGATGCCAGGGATGGACAGGTTTTTCAATAGAATAACTCCCATTCTTCTCTTTCAGGTCCTCATTCATAATAACGGCATCATAACCTGAAGGAACCACATAACCGGTGCTTACCGGTATAACATCAGATAATAAAGCCGGTTTATCGACTGAAGCATCAGCAGTATCCTTACTTCGAACCGCAATTCCATCCACTTCGGAAAGATGGGCAGCAGGAACGGAAAGCGGTGAAAAGATCGCTTCTGCAGTGGTCCGACCGAGAGAATCCTGAACCGGAATTCGGGTTATACATGGTGAAAACGAGAACCGTGTATGAAAGAGCCGCAGAGCTCCGGATAGTGAAGTGGGCGGGGGGGTATGCGGATTATTGTTCTCTTTTTTCACCATCAGGTCACTGTGCTTCCTTCATATGTCTGCATGATTGAAAAGGTTGTGATTAGTGTACTTATCAGGCAATTACTGCATCACCAATTGTTTCTCAATATGGGGAGCATCCCAGTTATTATTAAATTTGTCCATGTCAGGTAAATATATCCGCATTATCAGATGAAAATCTTCATTTCCGACCGGAAGCCAGTTGTTTAAGAGTTCATCTTCTGGTTTTTCAGCCTGAAGCAGAATGTCCAGAGAGCCATCCTCATTATACGTCACATTACTCCTGTCTTGAATACTATATCTGTTTATCTCATTAGGAATTAAAAACGAGTCACTTCCATATGCAGTAACAGACCAGAATCCGCCTTCAAGAACCGGGGGCAACATCCCTTCATCAAAGTGAAGCAGATATGAATTCTGCCCGCTCACTTTCTGATTCTCTGAATCATATGCCGTTTCTGGATAAATTGCAACATATGTGGGATTGGCACCAAATGCAACCTGGGCTATGATAGCACGGTATGGATAGTCTGTTCCCCACTCAGCTATCGGATCGGGATAATATACCCAACCGCCGATATTTTCCGTGAAACTGAGAAAATAGGTGCTCAGTACAGGATTCATGGAATCAAGCATCTGGTGCCATTGTGCTGATGCATCCTCTCCCAAAATTTTTCCGTCAAATTCTAGTCCCGGACCCACATTGATGCTCTTCATGTTATCCATAATCGGCGTATCTTCAGGGGCCGGGGGATTTGATATCATCAGACGATTTGCTGCATGGAAATACTCCTCTGGAGATAAATTTGCTACATAGTCTCCTGGTCGGAAGTTATTCTCTTCGTTATAATTCCCTTTTGGTGGCGTATATGCATCATTATTCAGATAGTCTTCCAGTGGGACGAGGATAAGCTGTTTTTGAATTGCTTCGATATTGGTGAGATCGTCAGGGCCATTACAGACGATCCGAACAATAATCCATGCCATATCTGTTGGAATGGTGATATGTGTCATTCCTTCAGGAATTTCTCCCTGGTAGTCCCTTCCGCTGATCAGACAGATCTCTTCATCATTTGGATTTGTAGCTCCGCCTCCGGAACCTGCAACATCTATGGTATTACTGTATGCATCCATTACCTGGGCGGAACAAAACCGGTCGACTTTTGGTTTTACAAAGACCAGGGCCGTGGAATTCAGATCAAGGAATGCCTGGGAGTAGAGGGTGTCGACGTTCGGTGATACGACATTTCTCCAGTCTGCATTTTTCAGTTGATCATCATGCTGAAACTGATTGACTGGTGCTTTTTCGTTTGTCGGCTCTATGGTATTGCTATGCTCTCTCATGGTAGCATCCATAAGAACAAGCGGGTAACTAAAAATATAGGCGTTTTTTACCGTCTCCCAGACCTGTGTTGAATTTTCGTTTGAAATATCTGTTGGAACCGAGCCTTGCATAATTTTCGGAGGGGTCCACGAACTTTTAATTTTTTCAAGGTCCGGGCCGTAAATACGCAAATTGATGCGGAATTCTCCGGTTCCCACCGGAAGCCAGTTATCGATCGTATCATCACTCGGTTTTTCAGCCTGGATAAGAATGTCAAGCGACCCGTCTTCGTTGAATGTCACATTGCTCCGGTCATTGATGCAATACCGGTTAATCTCATTTGGAATCAAAAAGTCATCACTTCCATAGACGGTAAATGACCAGAACCCATCCTTGATTACCGGAGGCAGCATGTCTTTTTCGATATGGAGAGTATATCTGTTTGTTCCGGATAACTGCTGACCATCTGCATCGGTATCTGCTTCCGGATAAACTGCAACATACATGGGATTTGCACCAAGTCCCTTGATCGCAATCAGTCCACGGTAAGCATATGCTGTTCCCCATTCTCCAATTGGCTCACCATAATACTTCCAGTCACCGAGAGCAATCATATACTCCTGTGTTTGTATGTCAAGCTCAGATTTGATATTTTTCACCATGGAATCCCATCCTTCCACGCCGTCCTGTTCAAAAATGGAGGCATCAAAGACAAGACCAGGTCCGACGTTTATCTGCTGTATCTCTTCCAATATTTCAGTATCAGCCGGTGATGGAGGATTATTCACCATCAGAGTATTTGCAATGGTGAAGAACTCTTCAGCTGACATGTTGTATACATGATCCACCGGGTTGAAGTTGTATTCTTCATTATATGTTCCCTTTTCCGGAACATAGGTCTCGTTATTCAGGTATACATCAAGAGGTACCAGCATCATTTTTTGCTGTATTGCTTCAACATTCGGGATGTCTGAAGGCCCGTCTACCACAGTCCGGATAATAATCCAGGCCATGTCTGTCGGGATTATGATCTGTTTCATCCCGTCCGGGACATCTCCCTCGTAATCTCTGCCGGTAATCAGACAGATGACTTCATCCTCTGGATTGTCTGTTTTACTTCCTGACCCGACCACTTCAATGGTATTTGTATAGGCATCCAGAAACTGGGCTGAGCAGAACCGATTTGTTGGTGGTTTCACAAAAACAAAAGCTGTATTATTCAGATTCAAAAAAGCACTCGAATATATATCATCAACGTTTGGTGAAACAACAAGTCTGTTTTCTGCTGTAAGTATAAAGTTACTGTGTGCCAATTGATTAATCGGTGCTTGTGTGGGATTCGGTACCTCGGTGTTTGTCATTTTTTTCATAGTTGCATCAACCACAACTAATGGGAAACAATACACATAGGCATCTTCCACGACATCCCAGAGTTCTGTGCTTGGGGCATTATCTAATTCCTGGGCAGAAACTGCCCCGGTATAAACAATAAAAAGAAGGAAAAGACTCAGAATCAGAAGACAGGCAATGTTTTTTCGCATAGGTTAAAATTATTTTTCTGATACATAATGGTATAGGTCATGGGTATGGATACATTTGAAAAAGTTATAAATTTGTTTGTAAATCAGAATTTATAGATCGTTATTAGATATCTGGCAATATCCTATTTCTCCCAAAAAAAAGATGGTGCTTTTGCTGATAGGTATTATCTGAAATACTCTACAATATTTCTGAATAATTTCATATTCATCGATTCAGTAGGAACCGGTTGTTGCTGGCGTCGTAGTTTCTCTTTCTGTAATGGCCAGTCATACTCATTGATAAACTCCATGGCCCGTTCCGGGTGAGGCATCATGGCAAGGACTTTCCCATTTGCGGAGGTGATTCCGGCAATGTCCGCAACCGACCCGTTGGGATTGTAGGGGTATTCTCCGTCGGCAGGTTTCAGATTCTCCCGGCAGTAGGTGAAGGCTACCATCTTCCGGTTCTTGAGCTGGGTGAGCACTTCTTTTGAACAGGAAAAGTTCCCTTCTCCATGAGAGATTGGACAGATGATTCGGTCAATTCCCTTTGTCCAGAGGGTTTCTGCAGCAGGTTTGATGGCTACATACCGACACTCGAGCACGCCTTTCCGGTTTAGCATGAGGGCGATATCCCGCTTGTACTGTTTGTCAAAAGCTGGTACAAGTCCGAGGTTTGCAAGGATTTGAAACCCGTTGCAGATACCAAGCACCAGGTTATCTTCTTCGAGAAATTCGGTCACATCATTCCAGAGATTATTCCTGACCCGGTTTGCAT
>CAYWHV010000093.1:0-8611 GCA_964458045.1 uncultured Methanospirillum sp. | reverse complement strand
TGGTCGCATCAGCCGTAAAAGAGTATAATCCTGGAGTTCTCATCGGAACTGGATACCTGGCTCATTATCTTCTGTCAGATATTGCAGAACGCGCGCAGGCCGTTGGTATTGTTCCGGAACATGCCGCATCAGCCAATGCGGTAGGTGCTGCAGTATCGAAAGTAAGTCTTGAAGTCCATATTCATGTTGACACGGAACGAAAACGTCTGACATTAAATGGGATATCCTACCCATACAAAGAAACAAAAGATGATGAACACCTGCTCACCTATGCAACTGAACTTGTACGGGATATCGCCAGAAAGGAAGGTGCACCTGATGAAGATATCGAGGATATTGAGGTTCTTTTCTACTCTTCATATGATGTGGTCAGGGGATGGAGAGTTACTGCAAAGATCACAGACATGGTTCTCGCGATAGCTCCCGGAATATCAGTGGAGGCACTATGACCTGTGGTATTGTCTATGCTCCTTCATACCTGACGCATGAGCAGAGTTCATCTCACCCGGAACGAAGGGAGCGGCTGTCATATACTCTTGACCAGCTTGAAGAAGAGGGAATTTTTGATAACCCTGAAATCAGACTCCTGAACCCAAAGCCAGCGATGAGAGATGACGTGCTTTTAGCCCATACGCCGGAATATCTGCACTTTCTGGAAGAAGCATCAGTAAATGGTGCTGTAATTGATGCAGATACGTATGTACCAAAAGACCTGATTCATGATGCACTTCTGGCAGCAGGGGGAGCAATTACCGGGGCTGACGCAGTGCTGAACCAGGAGGTCAAGAATAGTTTTGTTCTTGCACGACCCCCGGGTCATCACGCTGGCCGTTCACATGGGGCGGGTTTTTGTTATCTGAATAATGTCGCTATTATGGTTCGCCATCTTCAGCGCAGGGGTCTTCGAAGGATCATGATCCTTGACTGGGATGCCCATCATGGAAATGGAACAGAAGAGATCTTTTATGATGATCCATCAGTCCTGTTTTGTTCAGTCCATCAATATCCGTTTTACCCTGGTTCAGGACGATTTGAGGATATTGGTATAGGCGATGGAAAAGGATACAACATAAATCTCCCCATTCCTGCCGGCAGTTCAGATAAGGTATACCGCTATCTTCTCGAGGAGGTGATTCTCCCTCTGGCTGATGAGTACATGCCGGACGCGATTGCAATTTCAGCTGGTCAGGATAATCACTTCACCGATCCCCTTACTGGGCTGGCACTTACCGCGCGAGGTTATGCAAGCCTTATGCAGGAGATGTGTATTCTTGCCGATTCTATCTGTTATGGAAGAATTATTGCAGTTCTAGAAGGAGGCTATAGTGTGGAGGGAGGTCTGCCGTATACAAATCTCGGGCTCATCGCCGCGATGGCCGGTCTTGACATATCCTCTATTCGTGAGCCTGAGATATACCAGGATATTCTAAAAAAAGCAGTATCGGAAGATGCCTTCCCGAAAGTAATTAAAATGGTATCAGAACTGAAGAAAAAGCTGGCCGATCACTGGTATTTTATAAACCGGTATGATTTCAGATAACCAACCTTCATAACTATTCTATCCATCCCCTGTCCTTTTATTGGGAAAGAGAACTGATACCAGATCTATGGTAATAACTCCTGTCCATGTTGAGGGAACAGATAAGGGAACGATAATGCTGTATGCCCTTTCGACCTGTATTCATTGTAAGCAAACCAGAAACCTTCTTGATGAGCTGAAGGTGGCCTATGACTACCTGTATGTAGATCAGCTCAGCAGGAGCGAGATGGATGAGATCCTCAAAGAGCTTGAGAAGAAAAATCCACGCGGATCATTTCCAACCCTGGTAATCAACAATGATAAAGTAATTGTGGGAAGCAGGCTGGACGAGATAAAAGAGGCGCTTTTGTCATGAGTCAGGAAATTTCTGAAGAATCAGTGGAAAAAAGACGAAGTGAACTTGATCAGGCTGCAAAAAAGAACGGGTATAATCTAAATCCCGATATCGCATTTACCAATGGACTGGTTGAGGGACTCATTATTAACGCCAGCCGGTATGGGTACGAATCCTGTCCATGCAGGCTCTCTCTTGGAGATAAACAATCAGACCTGGATATTATCTGTCCCTGTGATTATCGTGATGATGACCTGAGTGAGTATGGTGCATGTTTTTGCGGCCTCTATGTTTCAGACACAATTGCGACAAAAAAACTTCCGGTACCTGTTGTTCCGGAGAGGCGACCACCGGTTTCTGAAAGGGTGAAAGGGGCCACATCTTCCCTACAGACTGGAACTCTTCCATTTCCGGTATACCGCTGTAAAGTCTGCGGATATCTGTGTGCACGGAACAATCCGCCGGAAAAGTGCCCCATATGTAAGGCCGGAAAAGAACGGTTTGAGATCTTTCTCAGGTAGACCCTCAATCAATATCCTCTTATCCTATTCTGCATACATTAATTCCCGTGACAGCATCTGCAACACTCGAGATCGTAGGTTATTCAGATTCAGAATGTTCACCTTTTCCCTGTGATGAAAACAGAACCTGCGGTCTGTCTTCATGTGCTCCGTCTGCAAGTCTTGTAAAGGCCTTTGAGGCTTTGAAAAATGAGGTTCAAAAAGAATTTGGGGAATGCGTCACTCTCAAACTGACTCTGCTTGATGATGAAGTCCCTGACCATATCAGGGAAATTTATGAACGTGATCACCCGGCAATACCCATGATATTAATCCAGGGAAAGGTCATTCCAGTGGGAAGAATCGCATGGCCGCCGATTCGTGAAGCCATTACCTCTGAACTGCAGGTAAAATGAGAATCCTGATCTCCTGTGTCAAAGTATATTACTATCCTGAAAGAGAAATAGCGGTTAGAAGATGACCCTTACAACCTCCCCGGATGACCTTTATAAAGCCGCCCCGGTTATTGCGTTTGAACGTAATAATACAGATATCTGGAAAATAAGAAGTATTTCTGCAAATAATCTGAAGTATGGTATTCTGGTAGGGGCAGCGGGTGAGGAGACAGACATCCTTTCCCACATTTATCAGGAAGATCAGGATCTTGTATCCAGAAAACTGGGTGGAGCCTTACTGCAAAAGAGATCAGGCATTGAGCTCAGGTATCGAATTCGCGCCGGGGAATATTACCGGTGGGTTGAAGAATACTGTTCTCTTTCATATGACGATACTGGAGAACCGGTAAAAGCGCTCAGTTATTTATGGATAAGTTCACTTCCGATCGAATGGGCGTTGCTCTATAAGGGATCTGAGATCTGGAATGTGTTAAATTCGAAAATAAGACATGATATTCTGAATCAGCTGACTGCAATCCTTGGATATCTGGAGTTGTCAGCTGATTTAATAACAGATCCTACTCTGATTGATTTTACCCAGAAAGAGCAGAATGCAGCTGAGAAAATCCGTGACCGGTTAATTTTCACCCGTGAGTATCAGAAAATCGGGATGCTGGAATTCTCCTGGGTTTCTCTCTCTGATATCATAAAGGAAGCCCTGAATGAAATTGTCATGGATCCCATTCAGGTGGTCATTCAAACCGGGAATTCGCTCGTGTACGTAGATCGGAATTTCAGGCTTGCTTTGGAGAAGATCCTTGCAAATATCCCTGAGCATGCAACCGGTGCTACGAAGGTTCACATATCAATTGAGCGATCAGAAACCGGAGGAATCCTGATTATTGAAGATAACGGGTGTGGCATAATCCAGCAGCAAAAATCAAGAATTTTTGATCTCGGGTTTGGAAAGGGAACCGGGTATGGATTATTTTTAGTGGAAAAAATTCTATCCGTTTTTGGGATAGGTATTCAGGAAAAGGGACTTCCCGGGGAGGGAGCACGGTTTGAGTTACTAATACCTTCCCATATTCTGGAAATTAAATCCTGATTATCCGGTTTTTTGTGCAATCATCATAGTCACTCCGTAATCTTTCATATAGGGATCTGAAACCCGGGTAACTGACCGGACTATGAGATTATGATCTTTTAATGCCGTGAGGTATTCATCGGTCAGGAATTTTTTATTTTTACTCCATGTTTTCTTCGGGAGGGTTACTTTGTCAAATGTCCAGAGAAAAAACTCAAGCTCATGAAGGGGATCATAGGGCGCGATCTCATCACCTGGCTGAATGGTTACAAAGTATCCTCCTTTTTTGAGTGCATCAGAAATTTTACCTACCATATCTGGACTTTTACCACTGGGATTGGAAGATGAAAGGATAAGATCATAATCCCTGCCTATCGGGTCGGAGAAAAAATTCCCCCCCTTTGTCTGAACTCTGTTTTCAAGATGATATTTTTCAATGTATTTGTTTGCCAGGGGAACTACTCCGGGCAAATCAAATATGACTGCGGTAAGATTCGGGTTCTTACATGCAAGGGCGAGTGCATACAGGCCATGACCCCCACCAAGGTCGGTCATTTTTTTCATATCCATAAAAGATGGGAGCGATGTGACTCCCTTAACTACTTCCTGGAGCCGTCCACACATTGCATTCTGCGCCATTGATGGCAGTGACAGGTCTGCAAAGAACTGTTCTTCATCAAATGATTTTGGCCCGGATGTCAGGATATCAGAGAGCGGTAACCAGAGGTCCTGTAGATGTTGAATGGATTTCTCCAGATAGGCTCCCTGAAAATATGGAGAATGGTGGGTAAGATAAGTGGATGCAACCGGTGTGTTCCGTATCTTCCCTTCTTTGTATTCAACAAGGCCGGTTTCAATCAGACTCTGAAAAAAATCAGTAACAGGGTGTGGATATTGGATTATTTTTTCCATCTCACGTTCAGATTTCCAGTCTTCCAGAGCATCAAATATTCCCAGTCTGACCGATGCACCAATAAGGCAGAGAAGTCTTGCGCCATGATTGAAGGTACTCATTATGGAGAAAAAATTATCTGGAGGGACAGGTGGAAATTCCCATAACGCTTTACAGGTATTATCCGTGTTGTCTGATGTATTATTCATTTTGTGGACCCGTGGTTCAGGCTCAATTCATAGATGCTATGCAGGTATCTATCGGTAATCTCTTATTCCAATCTCACCGAATTTGTACAGTATTCTGTACCTGTCCTTGGTATATCTTTCTGAATTAATTCGTACAGAGGTCTTTGATGAGCAGAAATATCGCAATTGAAATGCTGAACCAGATCCCGGTTCAGGATCAACAGATTGAACTGGTCGAGCGGAAATGTATTGGTCATCCCGACAGTATTGCAGACGGCATCGCAGAAGCAGTCAGCCGTGCATTATGTAATACCTATATTGACCAGTTTGGCGGAGTACTTCACCACAACACAGACCAGGGTGAGATTGTTGCCGGTGAATCAATGCCAACGTTTGGTGGCGGAAAAATCATCAAGCCAATATTTGTTCTTCTTGATGGTCGTGCCACCAAGGAATTCAAAGGAGAAAAGATTGCTGCAGATACCGTTGCATTAAAAGCAGCCAAAGATCACCTTCGCACTATTCTGCCAGAACTTAATCTTGACCAGCATTTAATCATGGACTGTCGGCTTGGAACCGGGTCTACCGATCTTCGGGACGTCTTTAAACCTGAGGCAGGACAGATTCCGCGGGCAAACGATACATCATTCGGAGTTTCATATGCACCATTCTCTGATATTGAAAAATGTATCCGGGAAATCTCTTCATACATCGATAATACCCTCCGCCCAAAATATCCGGTTTATGGAACGGATATTAAGATTATGGGTCTTCGCCAGGGTAACACCATCAAACTCACCATCTGTTGCGCCATGGTTGATCGGTATGTTTCATCCCTCTCAGATTATGTGAACTTCCGTGAAAAACTGGCAGAGGAATCACTGAAAGTAGCAAAAACATGCACTGACAACAAAGTGGAAGTGTATGTAAACACTGCCGATTGTGATGTGGAGTGCAGTCTGTTCCTGACAGTTACCGGAACATCTGCAGAAATGGGTGATGATGGATCTGTTGGAAGAGGTAACCGTGCGAACGGTCTTATCACACCACACCGGCCAATGAGTATGGAAGCTACCAGCGGGAAAAACCCGATTAATCATATCGGTAAGATCTATAACCTGCTTTCAAATGAACTGGCACATACCTGTGTTGAAAAAGTCGATGGTATTGCAGAGATTCAGGTCCGGCTTCTCTCACAGATCGGTGCACCAATTGACCAGCCACTGGTTGCAAGTGCTCAGATTATTCCAAAGCCATCCTTTACCGTAAAAGACATCGAAAGAGATGTTTATGAGATTATTGACTCCGGTCTTGAAAACATCACCTCTGTTACAGAACGGGTAATCAGAGGCGAATTAAAGACATTTTAATGACTAAAGAAAATACTCCGATCTCTGATCGGACATCTGTTTTTCATGTCCGTATTGCCATCCCCAACAAAGGACGAATTTCTGTTCCAATCAGGGATTTAATTGAAAAGTCCGGCCTGGGGATTATTGACAATGGTGACCGTACCCTGATTGCACGAACACGTGATCAGTATGTGGAGATCCTGTATGCACGTCCGATTGATATTCCAGAATATGTCGCATCAGGTGTAGCTGATCTTGGGATTACCGGGCATGATATGGTCGTGGAAAGAGGTTCTATAGTTACAGAACTTCTCAATTTAGGATTTGGTTCTGCTTCTGTAGTCCTTGCGGTCCCTGAAAATTCTAATATGGATTCTCCGAGGGATCTGAATGGAAAACGGGTATCCACTGAATTTCCCGCAATCACCCGGAAATATTTTAAGAAGGCTGGAGTCAAGCCGGTCATTGTTCCGGTGGGAGGGGCCTGTGAAGCAACACCATCTCTTGGCATATCAGATGCTATTGTTGATATTTCAAGCTCGGGCACTACGCTTCGTCAGAATCATTTAAAAATTATTGATACCGTTCTTGAGACGAGTACATATCTTATCGCAAATCCCCGGTCATGTATTGATAAAAAAGAGAAGATAGATGAGATTCACCTGGCACTTGAGAGTGTATTAAATGCCAGAGGTAAGTGTTACCTGATGATGAATGTCGTTCGCAGCTCTCTCGATGATGTCCGGACGATCATTCCAGGGATGGGTGGACCGACAATAATGGATGTTGCGTCTTCTACGGATATGGTTGCTGTTCATGCGGTAGTGGATGAAGAGAAGGTCTATCAACTTATTAGCCGCCTGAAACAGGCAGGTGCACGGGACATCCTTGTAATGAATATTGAACGCTTGATCAGGTGAAAAAATGATTGTCTTTCCGGCAGTTGATATCCTGGGTGGCAGGTGTGTTCAGCTCGTTCAGGGGAAACGGGATACTGCAACCGCCTATGGCGACCCCCTTTTATGTGCTGAATCATGGTTAAATCAGGGAGCAGAAGCCCTTCATATTGTGAATCTTGACGGGGCATTCGGATCTTCAAAACTGAATGCAGAAAAGATAACCGATGTCATCATTCGGACCGGTGTGGAAACTCAGTTGGGTGGAGGGATCAGATCCCTTGATGATGCACGTTCCTGGCTTGACTGCGGGGTTGACAGGATCATCATATCCACATTTGCTGCTGAGGATCCGGAATGCCTCACTCTCCTGTCTGATGAATATGGAAGTGACCGGATAATGGCAGGGGTTGATGCACGGGCAGGAGAGATGGTGACTCATGGATGGGAACGTCCTGCTGGTGACTTTCTTGAATGGGCAGATATGTTCATCAGAAAGGGGGCTGGGTCATTGTTATATACCAATGTAAGTGTCGAAGGCCTCTGTAATGGAATAGATCCAAAGCCGGTTCGGGATCTCTTAAGCACCGTGAGTGTTCCCGTTGTTGTTGCAGGTGGGATAACCTCTGCGTCAGATATAAAAATACTGAAAGACACAGATGCAGCAGGCGTAGTGCTTGGCTCAGCTCTCTATTCCGGAAAGATAACACTTCGTGAGGCATTGGAGGCATCAGGATGAGAACTGCAGACGTGAAGAGAAAGACAAAAGAAACAGATATTACAATTCGGTTTTCACTTGATGGTTCAGGTCATGGATCAATCAATACCGGAATTCCTTTTTTTGATCACATGCTTGATTCATTCACCAGACATGGCAGATTTGATCTGGATGTACAGGCCATTGGAGATCTAGAGACCGGTTCTCATCACACCATAGAGGACGTTGGTATCGTTCTGGGACAGGCTTTTTCACAGGCCCTTGGTGAGGGAAGAGGTATTCAGCGATTTGCCAATGTCGTCGTTCCCATGGATGAGTCCAGGGCTGAGATAGCCATTGATGTCGGAGGTCGCCCATATCTTGTCTTTGAGGGTTCATTTAGCGGACCTGTTGAGGGAGTAATAGAGCCATGGCTGGTTCGACATTTTTTTGAAAGTTTTATTCAGAACGCAAAAGTAACGGTCCATATGAACGTATCCGGATTCTCAGATCATCATAAATGCGAAGCTCTTTTTAAAGCCTTTGCAGTTGCACTTCACTCGGCAACGAAAATAGTCTATGACGACGGTGTCGTTCCTAGTACAAAAGGTGTGCTGTAACGAAAGAAATCAACCCCATCCGAGCACACATAATATTTTTTCTTTGAGGTAAAGAGTAAATTCCTGAATAAGTCAAAGAACGCATAGTGTTTCAGCAAACAAAAAAGAGA
>CAYWHV010000092.1:5731-8630 GCA_964458045.1 uncultured Methanospirillum sp. | reverse complement strand
CCTCTGCAAGTTTCACTCCTCCTCTCTTTCCAATCGAGACCGGTACTTCTTCGATTTTCGTCGCGGGTATTACATCTACTTTTCTCGCTCTCTCGCCAAAAACCCTATACTCACGCACGATCTTCTTCGCAATAGGCAGCGTGATATTTTCGCCGCTCAGCATTCGGTTCACAACGACCCACTGCTCTTTACTTGGCAGCTTTGCCATATATGTTTCTGCGTTACGAGTGATCTGTCCTGCTGTCTTAGGCACATCCACTGAACTTACAACCCGCCTTGTCCCAACTTTAACAGTCCCAGTCGGTGCAGATGGTGTTTTCGTCCCACCCTTACCTTCGGTAATGATCTTCACTGAAGGCGTCTTCTTCGTTGTTGAAACCTTAGTTGTTTTAAATCCTTTCGCCAACACAACAGACGGAATCAGACTGCCGACAAAAAATGCCGGATCTTCTGCAGCGCCCTTCACAACCTCAGAAACCATTGTTTGAGCCCCGCCTTTCGTTGTCTCCAAAACCTCCTCAGGCGTCAGATTCTTCATCAGACTCAGACCCCAGACACCACTGGTAACCGTCCGCACAGTTCCGGGAACGATCCCTGTAATGCCACTGCGAAGACCCTTCAACCCCTGCAAAACGACATCCCCAACAACATTTCCCGTCGTCGGTCCGCCCGGACTGCCATATTTCCCCTCGGCAAATCCGATCTGTTTCAATCTCTCCTTCTCCCTAGCCTCCATCCACGCTGGAGAACCTGGAATAGTAGGATCATCAACTGCCAAATAGAACTTCGACAGCACATCACCCTGCTCAGCCTGGCGTCTTGCGATCTCCTTCATTGGATCAGACCAGCTCCCGAACTGTAAATCAGAAGCAGCCAAAACCTTTCCGCCAACAACCCGCATCCCCTGTTCTTCCAGTGTCTTCCCTTTCACTGGCCCCTCCTCCGGTTTCCGAACACCCGAAATAACAACAGCCGAGGGTTTTATCGAACTTACCGGCGTAGCCTCCCCCACAATAGTCCTTCCCGCCGGAACTCTGATTGGTTGCAGCCGCCCCCCTCCGGACTGTGGCGGAACGATCCCTGATCCCACGATCGTGATAGTTCTCCCTTTCACTGGCCCCTCCTCCGGTTTCCGAACACCTGAAATAACAACAGATGGCGGAGCGCTCACCGGCTGCCCTGAAAAAGTTCTGGTGTATTTCTCTGGAATACTCACAATTGGTCGGATTGTTGTCCCGCCTGTTGCAGTTTGCACTGTAACACTTGCACGTCCACTGTATTTATCAGGAATTGCTGCCATCTGTATCCACTACTCAAAAAGATATATTGTCATCATACTTTACAGAGTTAAGCCAAAACGGCATCAGCGGGTTTTCAGAACTGCATTCCTAGCAGTAAGAACTTCCCGTCCTTTTTTTACAACTGCATTATAAGCTGCGGTCAGACGTTTTCGTGCGCTTCGTCCTTCTGCAGTGGTTTTTTCTGCCTTGGCTCCGATCTGGTTTACCAGCAGCTTATACTTATCAACAAGTGCATTATACTCATTGATCTTTTTTACAAATGCTTTGTAAGCCGGCGATCTCTTCGAATACGAGGTGTTGGTTTTACGAGTTACACGTCTTGCCATAGTTATTTTAAACTATATCTCATCTCCCTTATTAATGTGTGTCAAAAAATAACGAATCGGAGTATAACAACAATATCTGATATAACTAAAAAGAAACCATAACCAATCGTCAAATAAAATACAAACGGAATACCATTCGTTTCATAGTCATCATTTATCGTGTTACTGACCGCAGTCACGATCTTTACCAACACAAATGCCACCCACATTATTATAACAGCAGGATAAGCAAACGGAACGATCCAGCTGATACAGATCAGACATCTCGCATCAGACCCGCCAATACATTTGAATTTACCCAGACTATAGAAAATTACGATAATAACAAAATTTTGTATTATCATGAATACATGGCCCGCTAAAAATAACGCAGCCATTACAATCAGTCCGGGAACAAATGCAAGGATCCAAAACGATTTAAAATATACTGGATCAATATATCTTTGTTTTAAATCAAGTTTAGCTGACTTAATGAAAGTAATCAGTAGGTAATGAATACAAAACAGCCAGGCGATTATAATGATACATTCCAAAAAAGAAGATGGGGGGAATATCATTAGTAATTTCCGCCAGTATATGTGATTGTCTCCTCCTCCTCCTCGTCGTCCTGAACAATATATTTATGATATACTGTCATACCAACAACAAATATACCATATAATGCAAGACCAATACAGGCCACATAATATAATCCTATCAGGTAATGCAATGTTGAAAAGTCACCCAGCGAACCGGGAATATTCAGGATACCTGATAGTATCATAGCATCATAGAACATATCTATGAATGCCCCTCCAATTACAGCCAATGTAATAGCCAATACCTGACAGATAGCCATGATAACAAAAGCCTCTCCCAGGGTGCTGGCTGATGTGAATGCCATTATATTTGATCCTCTTTTTTGTTGATTGATTGAGATAATGCCCAGAGCATGGATCCTATCAAAAATATAACAGGAGATGCTAATATTATAGCTGCGATTGCCGTAACTGTATTTACCGTATCTACTGATAGGATCCCCTGACTAATCATCTGATTAACAATATCGATCATACCAGAGGAATATAAACCCAGGACCATGGATATAATACCACCCCATCCGATCAGCAGCACAAACATGATAATATTGAACGATCCCATGATTGATGTATCATCTGTTCGTCCCTCCCTATAAAGATATCCTCCCTCCCAAAAAAAGCAAAAAAGAAGAAAATTTATTTTTGTATAGGTACATTGTAATTTAGTAAGAATATTGGGCGCGCGTAGGATATT
>CAYWHV010000092.1:0-5721 GCA_964458045.1 uncultured Methanospirillum sp. | reverse complement strand
CCCATTTCTTCCACGTTGCTTTCTGAACCTTTATCTCCTTCAATGCCTCTTTTTCAGAATATCCAAGAAGAAGGAAATTATGATACTCCTCCCCTTTTTTGGCAGCATTATCCATTGCTCTTTGTGTCTGCCCTCTAATTCCCGTCTCTGTTTTGTCAGCTCCCTTCTTTCCCTTCTTTATATACTCATCAAACTCACCGCGAAGCAATTTCTTAGAATTTCGCTCCCTTTTCGCATCATACTCCTCTCTCAGACGTTTTAATTCAGCATCTGATGAGCCAATACACGCCCGAACTAATTTTCTGTCATTATGCCAGATATACGAGTAAAACCTCTTTCCCGAACGCGGGTTTTTATCAACTCTAAATATCTTTGCGATATTCATCCCTTTTTTCATAGCCGGGATATTCCGCTCCGCCTCCCCATAAAAATTACATAATTCACGCGCTCTTTTATCAATAAATCCCTGATCTGGAGTACTCGTCAGCTGGATATTATTTTCCGTTCTGTTCACAATGTTCGCATTGTTCTGAGCGGCATTCTCCGGAGATTGCCAATTATGCGAATCATACCCTATGTTCCTATCGTCAAAATCTTTTACGATGTATTTCGCCTCCAGCATCAATAGATCCCATTGCTCTTCCGGGTCAATAATTGCCACATAATCGATATTAAACCAGTCTGTCCAATGGCCTCCTATTTTTTCGACATAATGTTTTGCACAGAGATATCCAAGCGATAAATTCAGATAGGACTTTCCAGTACCTTTATTCCCATTCAGAAAAAAAGCCACATCGGACTTAATTTCCGACGTTGTGATATCCGTCCAATAATCACTCAGGCTAAACCTGTGAGAATTCGAAGGATCATCATAATCATATGATGTCACAGGTTTACAGATTTGATTTACCGGCAGAGCATGCCGGAGATTAAGTCTATACAGATCATTCTGATTTATTGATATCGTCATCCGAGCATCACCTCAAAATGATCTTCCAATCCGATGAATTGATCCATATATTTCGTTACCAACCCCTCAACAAGTAAACACACATCGAGCATAACTTCCTGCTGCCGTTCTACAGGGACATCCTGCCAATTTGCCAAACGAAACTCTTTTCTGACGATCTCCATCTCTTCTCTAAATTTCTCATCGATCAGATCACGGATCTCATTCTGCATATGCTCATTTGTCATACCTGCAGCATGCAGCAAAACCATAGCTTTCACTCGTTTAAAGTCCAACGGGACCTCAACATTACAGATCAAATCGGCCAATTTTCGCCGGGAATAAAAATGATCCTGGAGAACAGATTCCTTTGCCCCTCCCCGGGTGATACCCATATCAATCCCGCGAAGCATATCATCACGATCGTTTTTATCTTCTGCCATAATTATGTCCTCACGTTTCTAATAATCTGTTTATCATACAACATTTTGACCCATTCTGCAAATAATACTAATCCTTTTTTCGCATGCTGCCGTCTATTTCGGTGTTTGTTTCGATCTAAAACGGATTCTGATTCCTGGAACCATTTATCGATTTCATCTTTAATCTCATCTTTACCTTTCAAAGAGCTTAACCATTTTGTGACCAAAACAAGGCGATAAAAATCCCGATAAAAAACCCGAAAAATATTATTGAATGTCGTCCCTTCACAGACCATAGCTGATGATAAGAGATATCCATTCACGTTTGTTGACGACTCCACGCAGGACTGGTATATACTCATAATATAAGAGTGGAGGCCGTCTGTAGTGTCACCACCGATCGGAGATGTCATTTGTGGGGATACCAATGATCATCACGCTCCGCCAAGTTGTGTGATCGCAATGATACCTATCACAATGGCTCCGATAATAAGCAGTGCCGGGAAGATCTTTTTCCTCCAGAAGTCATCTACATCATCTTTCCCATCGAGATTTCCTTTTTCAATGGCTAGTTTTTCCATAATGCCGACATCGGACGAAGTGATGGCATATCCTATCGATTGGATAGCGAAATTGTAGGAGAGTCCCACCATTTTATAGATACGCCTGTTGACGAGTTTGAACATAGGCTCAGATGTTTTAACAGGCTGCTCTTTCGTTGTAAGTATTTTGATCTTTTTGAAGAGCCCTACCTTTTTCACTTCTTCAACAGGAACATCTTCCATGACAGTTTCCAGAGTGTCATAATAACAGACCTGTTCGTCCGGTTTGTCCCCTTCGAGCGGCATATGGGTATAAACATCAATGGCACGTTCGATAAGCGTCATAAACTCGTCTGTGGTCTCTGGTATGATCTGACCCACTCTTTTCTGTGCGTAACTTTTCAGATACAGTTCACAGTTGTCTCTCAGTTCATTGGCTTTACATGACATCAGGAAATGCAGAGACTGATATCTCAGGAACCGCAGTTTTTCAAACTCGTCTTTGCGTAACAGATCCATCATGTTGCAGATACTCATTACAGATTTCAGACCAAGCGAGTAAGGCGACATGGTACCAAAATGGAGCACCTCGAGGTTTCCGTGATAGAGATCCGGTTCATAATAACTGGCGAAATCTCCAGAGAATTTTGGTCCGTAATGTCCCACATCGAATTCCCATGAGGTATTTTTGGTTTTTGTTGCCTGGATGAATCGAGTGTAGTGCGATCCTGCATCGTGGAGACATATACACTGTGTATTTTCCTTCCGGCATTTCATGAAGACCTCGGATTCCGGCGCATATTGCTGAATATCTTTAACATAGTTCAGGTGTTTGAGTGCAAGAATTACACTGATGATCAGTAAGATCACTATGGCAAGAACCAATATGATCATAACGAATGTCGGGATTGATATATAGTCCATCATGGTTTATTTCCTAAAGTTGAAGAATGATTTTTTGGTCTTTTGCTCCGGGATCTTTACTTGCGGGAATATCGTATCGGCTGCGCCGGTTCGCTGTTCAATGCGTTTCATTCCCTGGAGAATCCGCTCTTTTCCCGTTCGGGAGATAATAAAACCCCATGGTTCAAGGATCTCTGTTTTGATTTGCAGGTATTCCGGTCTTGCTATGTCGTCTGCGGATGAATGAAGAATGACGTGTTCAAGTTCTAAAGCTAAGTTTAGTTTACAAATATCATGTATAGATACGAATGAGAGAAAAACGTCTTTGGAGAAGTACACTCTGACGATGCTTTCAAATGCCTTTTTGCATCCGATCGATAAAGGTGCGGTTTTAATCCGGTGCAATATGCTTTTTCCTATATCTGAATCAATGAATTTCTGTGCTTGCATGAGCTCTTCCGAGCTTAGTTCTAACTCCAGTTCATCGTCGAAGTCGTCGCCAGCTTCTTCGGCAAATGCAAAATTCGAAGGGTCTTGTTCTGATTGAGGGTCGTTTGATCGATCTGATCCATCTATGATCGTGTCGTCATCGAGATCCTCTTCTTGATCCATGAAAATGTCATCTTCGTCATCATAGACCGGTTCTATATCCGGTTCCTGCTGTGGTTTTTTGCGTGTCATTTTGATCACGGAGAAATCTGGGTGGTAAAAAAATAGGTGCGGAGATATGAGTATCTCAGCGGTTTCTCTTATTTCTCAGGCTCTGAATGGCCTTGAAGATCGGTACGATAAGAGCGACGGTCACAACGATACCGAGAATCGCGGATGCACTGATCCAAAGCGTTTCGGGCGTGAGACCTCCCGCCCAGGTGTCGGGCAGGGTGATGTTGAGGCCGCTTATGATGAGGTATGATACCGCCGGGATGAGCGTGACGAGAATGATAATCGTCAGGATCGAATAGAAGTTTTCTGCCACATCTTCGATGATACTGCCGTATCCGTCGAGGGTCATGTCCTCTTTGAGTGTTGCGACGGCCTGCATTGGACCATCGTTCTTTACAATGTCAGCATAACGAAGTGCGTTTTCGTGGACATATCCACTAATCGCTTTTGCTGCCTGGAATTTAGCAATTACAGTCATCACCATATTTTATATTCTATCTCCCTTATAAAGATGTGTGAGGTATGAATACAGCTCTTATGTTTTATGTTGCTTTTTTTGGTTTTTGTGATGAGCGGTATGTCTGCAGGGCTGTTTTTGCGATCATCTGATATCTGATCGCTGCAGCGTAAAGCTTCTGAAGTTTTTTATAGGCTACTTTTCCCTGTTTGGTGTTTTTGCGTGCAATTGGTGCAAGGGTTTTTCGATTTTTGTTGAATGCATCAGCTGCTTTGTTGTAGGTATTGATATATTGGTTGACCTGCTGGATAGTTGTCATTAGTATGATTATAACCAAGGTTCTTAATTAATTTTGCGAGGATAAAAGATACTTTTAAATAGCTATTTTGAACTATCTGGAATTTCCGGAGAGTTCAAAAAGAAAAGAGGGTTGATTAAATATATTTAAATAACTGGTTACCACGTGCGACGATAGCATAAAGTTTCCCACTTTCGCTAATAAAGAGCGCTCCATTTGCACCATACTGTCCCGTTGTTACGGTTATTCTTCTGCTGCCCTTTGGCAGTGTTCCGGAGTCAGTGATGTTCTTGGCCGCTCCGTAACTGATGAGTTTTTTTAGGTCTGCTTGAGTGATTGTCATGATTTGATCATCTTCTTTACTGTTTGTTTGTTTACTCGCACATATAAAGATGTGTGATAAAAATGAATGGATTATGTGGTTATATCTTCCGGGGATATCGCAATGAACATACCCTGGTCGATACAAATGATCTGACCGTCATATACTCCCATCGGAATTACGTCCGGTACCTCCGCCAATATTGCTCTCAAATCTGGAGGGATAAAGCTGCAATATGCATTTATGATCGTCGTTGTGATAGGTTTTGATATTGGGTAAACGTGATAGAGAGTGCGGAGGAGTTGGTTTAGGGTGGGCTCCTTCCGATCAGTCAAGGATGATTACTCCATTTGACTCTCGGAAAACGTGACCGTTTATAGTGTCCCCGCCATGCATATCGACGTGTGCATATACGTCAGCTGTGCACTCTGCAGTTTTCAGCCTCCCCCACAATAGTCCTTCCCACTGTACGTTGTTGTTTGTCGCCACATCCCGCTTCGCTTCGCTCTCCGTACGACCTATCCCAAAAATAATAATGTGGGGTGCACATCCGTCATACACACAGTAGTATTTTTTGGAGGTGGCGATATCCAGGAGATCCCGGATTGTTGTATCCACACTGGTATTTTTCCCCGTGATGGATCCGATCATGTGTTTGTACTGGTGCAATCGGGGTAATGTGTCCTCCTGCACGTGCAAAGATACTTGTTTTTTTGCCATATGTTTTTGTCTCCTGTTTTTTTCTTTGGGCTGCGTGGACACATCCAAGCAGCTCTCCACGAAAAAATAGGGGATTTACTCCACGCGTTCGATGATGATGAGATCCCCTGCTGCGTTGCGGGTTGCGTACGCTGGGTAAAGTGCAGCTGGGTATGCGGATGTATCAGATTGATATCCCATACCATTATAATAGGCCTCCTCCTCATCAAAACCATCACCATCACGTGTCAATATATCTACAGCTGTTTCCAGCGCTACGTCATCGTCCTCGTCGATATCAACAGTTTGTTCGATCGTTTTTGTGGTCCAGTTGTATCGTTCGTAGGTTGGGATGCGATTTTCGTCCGCAGCCACATCACAGTATTTAGCATCATCATATGGATGTTTGGGGTTTCCGTCGATCGTGCAGGTTACTCCAGGGCCGTAATATGTTTCGCGAATTTCG
>CAYWHV010000091.1:0-8727 GCA_964458045.1 uncultured Methanospirillum sp. | reverse complement strand
TGACTGATTATCTGCCACTATTCCGGGCATGAGAAAAAAGCCGGTGCATACAAGTACCAATAGAGACATGAAATTATGAAGATTCATACCATACTCTTAATTATTTTATCACGTAATGATTCTCTCTATAGTATCAGAGATGAGCCCCTCAAATCATAGGAGAGAAAGTCGCTCAAGAGATGTACCTGATTCCCGGTCATCCGGAGAATGATTGTGCCTGCTCATGAACCACACCAGGGTTTTGTGCCATGTGGGGAGAAATACCTTTAAAGCGTTTTATTTTAAGTAAATCCTCAACAAATACCAGACAGTTTTGTAAAAACATGTGATCCATCGGATTTTGAATACACGTCCCTGAAAGACGCTGATAAATCCGGTCATCCATCTCCTGTGGCATCTCACGAAACCAGTGATCACAATCCAGCATGATTATCCTGCTTACCGATGAAACCTTCTGTTTCAGTTTCGTTTCCAGGAAGAAAGCATTGCTTACCGGGATATCGAGATCACCTGACCCATGAATAATCAGGGAAGGAGCATCAAGAACAGATAACAAGATCTCTGGAGAAGTCTCCTGGGAAAATAATGAAGATGGAAAAAGGAGATCAACAAACCGATCCGGTTCTTTGAGACGGACTCGTTTCGTTTTCTTTCGTATTGCACGATGTATTCTCCCAAGGTTCTGAATAATGAGTGAGGTATCGGAATCCAGGGATATTTTCGTATTAACATCCGATAATCCAATATTTATCTGCTTATAGGGGAGATATTTTTGAGAGATGATTGAATCGATATCTGAATAAATCCCATTGGCAATGATAAACCCTGCAGGTCGAAGCCCAAAAGATACAATTTCGCACATCATCCGGGTACCAAATCCATGCCCGAGTATGGCTGATTTATTGAGGTTGTAACTATTTTCCTGAACAATCTTTTTAATTCCCGAATACACGTCCGGGATCTGTGTTGCAGTAATTATCTCCTCGTCAGATGGCACATATTCAGGATTTCCCGGAGTCAGGTGAAGGGTAGCAATTCCATGATCATAAAAAAACCTGCATACCTCATTCTGGAATGCATATTCCCGAATCCAGGCATCTTTCCGAAGACCAGGACCACAATATGGCAGGAGTCCGTACACCCAGTCTGGCAGAAATATTATCAGAGCCCCCTCTGATCTATTGTCTGGTTGCATAAGATTCCATTGCAGGGGAGGAGGGAGGGTATGCATGCGTGCAACCATAGCATACATTAAGAGCACTCATACATATTAATACATTTTTAATTTTTGTTGTGAAATGAAATTTAGAGTATCTTAAATATCACCCTGATTTTTAATTTAATAATGTTTTAGCTGATAGAGAAAAATAATGTGAAAATTCTTATGCGTGAATTGTATGAGATTTTTAAGGGAAGTACAATTTTCAATCATGCACCCATACAAGTGCAGTAATTATTACCCCAGTCACAAAAGGTCCAGATGAGGACCCAAGATCCATAATAGATAATGGAGCCCTATTGAAACACCCGTCCCTTTGTGCAGGATATGTGATATATTTCGTCATTGCAACGGTTGAGAGAGTCATTATAAGTCCGGATGCAAGGGAGATAGAAAAGGAGGAGTATCATGAAACAAAAGGGAATGAGAAATACTGATAATCTGAGAATCATGAGGCCAGCCAGAATCTGGTATCGCGGATCATGTTTATCTGCCATCTTCCCAAAAAAAAGAGGCGGAGTGGGATCAACAGGCCCAAATTATAGGAATACAATGCATTTTCATGACATTATTAAATTCTCCATTTAGGAAAAGATTCTCAAGAAATTAGAAAAGTTCATGTATACGAATCTCTATTATGTATACATGGTTTCTGTCATTTCAATACGCCCAACCTCAGAAATATCACGAAAGATTGAAGCACTATCTCTTCTTACTGCATTAGATCGTTCTTCCCTGATTCGAATTGCCTTGTCATCAGGTCTTGATGAAGAACTAAGAAAAAATGCTTTGGATCAGTATAGACAGGGACGTATTTCACTCGGAAAAGCGGCAGAGATATCTGAGATATCTGTGAGAGAATGATTGCTCTCCTGAAAAAGAATAATGTAATCCTTAATGTATCAGTTCAGGATATTCAGGATGATTATCAGGCAGCAATGAAGATATGATTCTGGTATTTGATTCATCACCACTAATCTATTTTGCAAGGGCCGGAGCTCTCCATCTCGCTTTAGAGGTACATTCAGAAAATTACATCCCCCCTGCGGTATATGCAGAGGTTGTTACGATCGGGCGGGCACAGGGACATCCTGATGCTGAAGTTACCGCCCATCTCATTACGCAGGGAACGCTGACCCTGAAACCGCCAGAAGAGAAATTTTTAGAGAAATTCTCTGGTTTGCACCGCGATCTCCATGCAGGAGAGATGGAGGTTCTGGCTCTGGCACATGAACTACAAGGCATTGCCATAGTAGATGACCGGATAGGTCGTGAGATCGGAGAAATGTTTCAAATTGAAGTGAGAGGATCTGCATTTATTCTTTTTGCCCTCGTTAAAAACGGGATCATATCCAAAGAGAAAGCAAAAAAGACTCTCCAGGTAATGATTCGGGAAGGATTCAGGATTGGATCTGAGCAGTATGGGGTAATCCTTGATCTTCTGGAGCAGGTAAAGGATAAGAATAATGAATAATGGTTTTTGGTTGTAGTAACCGACGATTATTCTGGAGATATGGTTGGAGTGAAATCCATTATATCTGACTCATTCCCTGTCGGATATATTTTGTGACAATATGAGGGGAGGGACATTATAAAAAAAGCTATATTCTCTCAAAATCAAACATGTAACCAATGGTTGATCCTGATATCACCGACCTCCAGAAAAAAGCCGAACATTTTGAATCTCAATATAACGCCATTAAAAAAGAATTCAAGGATTTCATTGAGACAACCCGAAAAAATGAAGATCTGAAAAAGAAAGACCTCCAGTCAGATCAAGCAAAAAAACTGTTGGTTATTGCTGATTCATTGTGCCGGATGATGAATAGTTCAATGAATCCCACCTGTGATGCGATCAGATCAATACATGAAAATTATCATCTCAATATTGAAGGGATGTATCAGCAGGTACTCTCCTCTGGAAAACTGACACCCATTGATCCACAACCAGGAACCATATTTGATGATACCCTGCACATGGCAGTCGGACTTGAATACAATGGCAGATACCCGGAAGATACCATATTTTCTGTAATAAGACGCGGATACCTGCGGGAGTCCTCACTTATCAGACCAGCCGAGGTAATCATCTCTAAAAAGCCACGGGAGGCTGCATCCATTCAGAAGCCACGGATGTTCACTTCAATATTTAACCGGATATTTCCAAACAGGCAGAAATTTGATGTAATTGTTCATGATATCGATCAGCTTGCTCATAGAGAGAGTGAACATATCACCAGGTTAGAAGGAGAGATAGCAGAACTGGAGAAAAAAATTATACAGAATGAAGAGGAGATTCATAACCTGAATCAGATTATTACCGAGCAGGCTGACATTCAGGAACAGTTAGAAGAAGATATTAAAAAACTCAAAGAGGATCTTCTCACTTTGACAACGCATGTAAGGGATTTGAAAGGTTCTACTTCTATGAGAGAACAACAAGACTCCCTGAATCTGATTGATGAGATGCCACGGTACCGGGATCAATATTCCGGACCGGAATGAACAGAAACTTACTTTTTTTAGCGGGAAATAAAAATGAATAAAGATATAATCGGGATAGACTTTGGAACAACCAACTCCAAAATGGCATATATGCTTCTGGACGAACCGATGGTAATCGAGAATGACCAGGGCAGAAGAATAACACCGTCAGTAATTTATTTCAAAAACGAAACGGATTTCTCTATCGGAGAACAGGCAAAGCATAACCAGATTATCTACCCGGAAAAAGTTGTCAGTTCCATCAAACGAGAGATGGGAACTGATTATAAAAAAACCGTAGGCAGATTCAAATTTCCCCCGGAATATATCGGGGCTCTTATCTTTCAAAAACTCATACATGATGCCAGGGAACGGACAGGAAAAACGTTCTACGATGCAGTAGTTTCCGTCCCTGCAAATTATTCTGACAGCCAGAGGCAGGCAATCAGGGATGCTGCAGAGATAGCAGGTATCAATGTTATCCGTCTGATTAATGAACCAACTGCGGCTGCACTTGCCTATGGAATCAGAGAAGACCGGGACAGAAAAGTTCTGGTGTACGATTTTGGCGGGGGAACTTTTGATGTATCCATCCTTTCTGTCTCATCCGGCTTTTTTGATGTCGATGCAAGTACCGGAGAACACCGGCTTGGCGGGGATGATATGGATGAGCGGATCATTGCGTATGTCACGAAAGCATTACAAAAGGAACTCGGAAAAGGGGCTAAAATTAACCAGTCATTGCAGGCTACGTTAAAAGAAGCTGCTGAAGAGGCAAAAATCACCCTTTCAACAGAAGAGAGTACACGAATCACCATTCCGTTTGTTGCTGAGAACCGCCCTCCATTTACGATGGATCTGACCAGGGAAAAACTCGAATCCCTTATCCAGGATCTGGTTGAACGCACCCGTGCACCAATTGAACGTGCCCTTTTGGATGCATCCCTTGAAAAAGATGAGATAGATGATATTCTCCTTGTGGGCGGAACAACCCTGATACCAGTCGTCAGAAGATTTGTGACTGAATATTTTGGAAAAGAGCCATTGGAAGGAGATCCCTATACTGCAGTGGCAGAGGGAGCAGCAATTGCAGGAAGTACCTATGTTACTGAAAAATCCAGGATGGCGAAAAATGTCGAGATCAGTGATGTAATATCTTCCTCGCTTGGCGTAAAAATTGCAGACAGATCTCTGTCCAAGGTGATAGAACGAAACACGAAAATCCCGATCTCCCGGACAAGAGTCTATACGAATGCCTGGGATTATGTTCCTGAAGTCATCGTCGCAGTATACCAGGGAGAGGAGGAGATGGCGGAGGATAATGAATATCTTGGGCAATTTTTTATTAGCGTCGAGCCCATGCCGGCCGAAGAAAATAAAATAGAAGTCACATTCGCGGTAGGTGAAGAGTTTGGAATCCTTAATGTCCGGGCATATGACACTGATTCAGGAAATGAACGGACGGTAAAATTTGAATCACGATCCCGTCTTTCAAAGAAAGATAAGAGCAAGTGGATGAAAAAACTTGTCGGAAAGGGCAGCGTTCATGTCATTATCGGAGATGAGTCAGGGAAGACAACACTGGATATGTACCTCAACCCTGCAACATCAATTGAGTCATTGAAACGAGAGCTGGTTGACCGGGAGATAATGACCGAAGATGGGATAATTGAGATTGGAGACCATACACCGGGTGATGACCAGCGGGTATCTGATTTAGATCTAGAAGACGGGTGTACTATTACCATCCGGGGGAAAGATGGGGAATAAAAAGAGACCACAAAAGCCGGGAAGCCCCAAACCAACGTCTCCTCCATTGAATCCGGATGATGATCCGTACTGGAAAGTCTCTACGGATAATCTCGATCCAAGAAAAGGAGCACAATATGTTGAACGGTTTGTCAATTATCAGGTCCGGTATCCTCAGTGGTTCGAAGACATCAGTACAGGTGTACCAACCTATTATGCTGTACTGGGAGTGCTGAAAGGGTTTTCAAAAGAAACGCTTCAAAGTGCATATGAACGGGAGTGCAAATTATCAACCTACCCGGATGATTCTATCGAAGAGGCCTACAGGGTGCTCTCAGATCTGCAACTCCGGGTGAAATATGATGAATTTCTTATCAGGTTTGAGCATGCCACCCGATATACCCCTGTTCTATTGATAAAGGATCTTACAAAAGCCCATAATGAGTTTTTGAAAAATGCTCTTATTATTCGGAAATTAGGAGAATTTACTCAAAATCACCATGATTATATGTTCCTTATCGCAAAAGGAATGCCCAGTATTTTTGAATTTTCAGGACTCAAACATGATTGCAGTGAAGAGGAGGCTATAAAATATGCTTCATCCGGTGATGAATTATCCGTTTTGATATCATCAATAATGAGGGATCCAATAAAGCGGGAACAATTTATAAATTGTAATAATATTATTCAGGATAGTCCGAATGAAGATGCAAAGGAACAGATAAGAAAACTACAAAAGAGATGGGAAGAATTTGATCAGCAATTCGTCTGCAAAGTAATCTATATGTCCCTTACGGTATCAGAGCAGATGATGGATATCTTTGAGCGGATAGGAAAAACATTATCCTCCAATCATGACTGGAAAGAATACCTCCCCCCATCAGAAAAATCATTTTTTTCCATCTTTGGTCTCGATGAACATATCTGTTCCCTTCCAAAAAGTGAGGTTGACTCTCTTCTCCGTGCCCGGTACCGGACACTGGAACGAACTCCGGAAGTCAATCTTGCATACACGGTCCTGAAAAATCCGACCCTGCGTGATGATTATATCTGGATGTTGCATCATTATGATTTAAAGAAGATCGATGATCTCATCACGGAAGAAGAAAAATATCCGGATGAATTGAATAATGCCCAAATGGAAAAGTTAATCGCCGAGAGGATGCGTGAATTAGAGAAGAAATTTGGCAGAATTTCATAAAAACATGCCATATAAACACACGGGAAATATCGACAAAAATTCCAATCCAGTCATCCATAACCGATATGATGAGAGAATACCTTTGCTCAAACGAAATGTATGTGAATCTTTCAGGTAAAATAGCCTGAAATTATTAAAACCTATGACATTCAGCCCTGACAGAATCCCATCAATACCAGAACAGATGCTGGTAACCACTAACCTCACCAAACGGTTTGGTGATCTCCTGGCAGTGGATAACCTGACCATCTCCGTAGGAAACGAAATATTCGGTCTCGTCGGCCCGAACGGATCAGGGAAGACAACAACCGTTCTGATGCTGACTACCCTTCTCCACCCGGATAGTGGAGATGCAACCATCTGTGGATTTGACATCCGGAAACACCCACGAAGGGTACGAGAATCCATCAGTTATGTTCCACAGGATATGGCAGTTGACGTAAGACTCACCGGGAGGGAGAACGTCATCATGTTTGCCGAACTCTATGGCGTGAAAAATCCCGTTGAACGATCCAATGAGGTTCTTGGAATTCTAGACCTTTTGGATCGGGCTGATGATCGTGCAAAGGTGTATTCGGGTGGGATGAGAAGACGGCTCGAACTTGCCCAGGCCCTTGTGCATAACCCGAAGATCCTGTTTCTTGATGAACCGACCGTCGGTCTTGATGTTGCTGCCAGGAAAAAAATCTGGGAACATATCAGAACACTCCGAAATGAAGGGATGACCATCTTTGTTACGACCCATTACATGGATGAAGCAGACCGGTACTGTGACCGGGTTGCAATCATCGACCATGGCAGAATTAAGGCAGTTGATACCCCTGCACAGTTAAAAGGCATGATTTCACAGGATATCGTCTCGGTTTCCATATCAGGGACATTCACCGGCATTGACGTGCCGGGGGTCAGGTATGCATATATGGAGGATGATACACTCATATTTCTTTGTGAAAACGGAGCCGCAGCTCTCCCCCTGGTAAAAGATGCCCTGACCGATGCAGGAAACCGGGTTTTAGCCATGTCAGTCAGGCAACCGTCTCTTGATGATGTATTTCTCCACCTTGTCGGACCAGGAGAAGATATGAGTCCGTTTAAGTCGAGCAGATTTCGGAATATGATGGGGAAACGATGAATCCGATACTGGTGTACTGTAAACGTGACCTTGTCCGGTGGTTCAGAGGAAAATGGGGATTTATTGCAGCAATGGTCATGCCGGCTGCCTGGCTGATTTTTGTAGGTCTTGCTCTTCCCATCCGGTTTACTGATAATTACATAGATTTTGTTACACCAGGGATCCTGGCAATGACCATCCTCTCCGCATCACTTGCCGGAGGGGGACTTCTAATCCTTGACCGGATGCTGGGATTTTTCAATAAATTCCTTGCTCTTCCCCCTCCCCGTGAGAGTATCCTGTTTGGAAAGATCCTGGTCATTACCATCCGGGGTGTTATCCAGTCAACAATCATCCTAATCTTTGCCTTTCTCCTGGGAGCCAGATTATACTCCCCGACCCAGCTCATGGGAACGTACATTATTCTGTTCATCTTCGGGGCCCTCCTCTCGGCTGCTGCAACCACAATTGCCATCTACCTGGATGATCACGACCAGTATGCTGCAGCAAATGCTATGATTTCAATGCCGCTCTTTTTCACCTCTTCGGCCATGATGCCCTATGATGTTATGCCGGATTGGCTGGAGCCCATCGCAAGGCTCAACCCATTAAGTTATGCAATCGACGGCATCCGGATACTCCAGACCGGAGCGATACCGGTGACCCAGATCAGTGTATTATCGCTGCTTTGTATCGGTGTCGTGATAATTGCAGTCCATGCATTTAGAAAAGTGAAAATATAAACGGGAGTCAGATGGTTTCGTGTGAACTCTCTCAACACTCATTGAATGGATTGGTGTGATCCATACATTCATCGTATCGTGAGAGATAAGTAATATACTTATGTCTCACATTAATTTCATTAACCGGACTCATGACTTTCAAATAAAGGGCGGATGATGTAGAACTATGTGTTTGGAGCAATAAGAGAGATTTACAGCCCGTAGGAAATTCATTATATAA
>CAYWHV010000090.1:822-8800 GCA_964458045.1 uncultured Methanospirillum sp. | reverse complement strand
ATCATCGGGACCATGGGACTGTTATCAGCGGTTTTGATGAATGACACCATTGCCATCATCGGAGCACCCCTGATCCTGGTTCTTGCCGGGCGGTTTGGTGTTTCAAAACCAGGGGCCATGATCGCCCTCTGTTTTTCTGTGACCACCGGAAGTGTATTCAGTCCAATAGGAAACCCCCAGAATTATCTCATCGCCTCATATGTCCCGGATATGTCCCCATACCTCCTCTTCTTTTCCGGTCTTTTCATCCCGACACTCCTCTCCCTCGGAGTTATCTTCCTCTTTCTTCGCCCGCTTTTCAGGGAAGCCTGCATTTCTGTTGAAGGGTGCAGAGTCCGGGATACATCTCCGGATATCGATACGTGGCCGGTGTATCTCTCATTTCTTTTTCTATTCACCGGCATTGGACTGCAGATTATAAATGGGCTCTTTCAGATTGGGTGGGCAATTCCCATCGAGTGGATTGCAATCACCGCAGCCATTCCTGTTCTGGCTTTTTCACAAGAACGGACCAGACTTCTGAAAAATATTGACTGGTACACCCTCATCTTCTTTGCAGCCATGTTTGTCCTGATGCAGAGTGTGTATGATACCGGGTTCTTCCAGGGGCTGATGCCGGAGACAGGAGGGACAGATATTCTGCTTGTGCTGGGTGCAGGTATCCTGTTCTCACAGGTTATCTCCAATGTCCCTTTTGTTGCACTCTTCCAGCCGGTCCTGTTATCTTCGGGAGTTTCGCCGGCAATCGTTCTGGCACTTGCGTCAGGAAGCACCATTGCAGGAAATCTTACCATTCTCGGTGCTGCCAGCAATGTCATCGTCGTCCAGCAGGCAGAGCGGTATGGCGTTCACATATCCATGAGATTATTCTGCAGATATGGCATTCCGGTGACATTCTGCCAGATGTGCATCTATGCGACATTTCTGATTGCAATGTCGTAATCCGGAGCCTAATTAGGCATAACAGGTATTGCATGGCATATTATTATATACGACAAATAAAAGACGCTGAGTTATACCCTGGATTGTCCCATGTCAGGAATACTGGTCGTTGATGATAAACCCGCGCACCGTGATCAGATCGCGGAGATTCTCAGCAATGCCGGATATCAGGTAAGCGGTAAGGCGTCTTCAGGAGCTGAAGCGATAACCATGTTTCATCAGATTGAGCCGGACCTGGTCACGCTTGATCTTATTATGCCAGACATGAACGGCATGGATCTGCTCAGAATTATGAAGGGGACAAGTCCGATGGTTTCATTTCTCATCTGCACTTCCATCTGCCATGAGATGATCGCAGACCTTGCAAAGCGATCTGGTGCTGATGCACTCTTTCACAAACCTATCTCTGATTCATCGCTTCTTGCTACTGTTTCCAAGATCCTGGGATCACCGTACCAGGAAACGGAAACATAATCACTTTTTTAATAGGTATAAGATGATCCGGGAGGGGATCCCGGACCTGAAAACAAGGTTTATGGGGTGTATCCATTTCCGGTTCAGGGCAGATTATTGTGCGGGGAGTGCTGGATGGGGGGTTTTCGGGATCTGCCTGAACCGGTCATGTCTCTTCTGGTTTTGTATTATCCTCTGGTGAGGACGGCATACCGGATGGGTAGGTGTGGGGCTTATGCGGTACAGCTTTGGTATCACCTCCGAACCAATCGTGCAGGATAGTTCCTGCGCATGTATAGTTATATTTACATTCTGTTATATCTACTTTCCTCAGGGACAAGCACCCTCAGCTTTTTGTTAGTAATTATGCGCATTTTCCCGGCTCTCAGTCAGGGAGCAGATTCTTCAAAAACAAAGATATCTTCGATGGTAACCTGGAACCGGCGGGCCATTTTAAAGGCTAAATCAAGGGAGGGATCATATTTTCCTTTTTCTATTGCAAGAATGGTCTGTCTGGTCACGCCAACTTCCCGTGCAAGGTCTTCCTGAGTCAGATCATGCATCGCCCGGAACACCTTGATCTTATTCTTCATCCTCCCCTCCGGCACCAAATTTACGCTCGTACCAGGAGATGAAAAGGATATACACGATTATCATCAGAAAGACAATGAACATGAGGAGGAATGAAAACCGGGCAATCTGATACGAGAATGGTCCAAACGTATCTCCCCCCAGACTGATAACTACTCCACCAAGGGCATATGAAAAAAGCGTGATCCCCATAACCTGCAATGTTCGAAGAGAAGCTTTCTCAGTGATCAGGTGAGAGCGTTCATCAGTAACCACATCATCAACCATCTGCCTTGAAATCCAGGCTGCCAAAACCCCGATTACAACAGCTCCGGTCATAACCAGGGGTTCAAGGTTCTCCACAGACCAGAAAAATATCCCGGCTTCAAGAATTGCGATGACACCAAGGAGAAGGAAATATGTGTATTGCTTCATAATGCTTTGTAACGGATTATTGTATCTACCCCGGAGAGGATAAGTATATTTGTCACAATAACTGGCAAAATCCCAATCGGGCTCTTGGATGCAGTATGCTAGGTAAAAAATATGGTATCTGAACCTCCGATACGGGTCCTCTTTGTAGATGATGAACCCGGGATGCTCCAGGCAATCCGGGATTATCTCTCCATAGTTCATTCTATCGGGGTTGATATCTGTAATTCCAGTGCTGAAGCCCTCACCCGGGAGGATCTTTTTGAATTTGACTGCCTGATTATTGATTATGAAATGCCAGACATCGACGGAATTGCCCTTTTAAAAGAGATACGTCAGATGAATACTGACATTCCGATAATCATCTTCACCGGAAAGGGCCATGAAGATGTTGCGATGGAAGCCATCAACGCCGGGGCTGATTTTTACATTAAAAAGGGTGGGAATCCCGAGGAACTCTTCACTGAACTCGCGCATTACATCCGCAAGGGTGTCAGGAGATACAGGGCTGAACAGTCACTTGTGGAAAAGGAGCGCCGGTACCGGGCAGTTGTTGAGGATATGACCGAGTTTGTCTGCAGGATGGATGCGGATGGAGTAATCGTTTTTGTCAACTCTGCCTTTCCAAAAAGCCTTCAGATACCTTTTGAAATGCTGAACGGGGTGACATTTTACTCATTATACCCGGACCATGGGCGGGAGATTGAAGAGGTCATATCCCTCTGTGACCCTGACTACCCCTCAGCCCAGTTGGAACTGCCATTTCAGGGAAGTCATGGAAAGACCATCTGGCATAGCTGGGTAATCAGAGTCATATTCGATGACCGGTTTGATATCCAGGAGATACAGGCGGTTGGCAGGGACATCTCAAGAAAGAAGGAGAGTGATCGTCAGGGAACCATCATGAGGGATCTTGGGATCTCACTTGCCAGTAGTTCAACCCTTGAATCTGCCCTCAGTTTCTCCCTGTCTGCAGCAATCGATATTGGAGAGCTGGAGACCGGGGCAGTCTATCTGTATGACCAGAGTTCAGGCAGACTTTCTCCTTTCCTCGACCAGGGACCATACCGGGCAGCATTGCACAGACTCTATGAGGAGTTTTCCAGAAACGGGGATGAGATGATCCTCAATACGGGAGATCCCCTCTATATGAGCATGACTGACCTGCACCGGTATGAAAGCAGATTCACCGCACTTGCGTTCATTCCGATTCTCCGATATGAAGAGGTAACCGGCTGGTTCATCCTGGCATCAGACAACCTGATTGAAGTCCCCTACGATATCAGAAGTCCTCTCGAGGGGGTGGCATCACAGATCGGTAATGTCATCTCACGAATTGAGGCTGAAGAAGCACTCAGGGATGCTCTTATTGAGAGTGAAGAGCGGTACATGCAGCTCTCGGAAACATCGCCAGATGCCATTGCCATTTTATCAGGAAATTCAGTGGTTTATCTGAATCCTGCTGCAAACTCTCTTTTTGAAGTGGACAGCCCGGATGTCTTTATCAAACAGCCACTTCATGACTTTCTTGATGCTGACCTGCAGAACTGGTTTTCCGAGATTCTGAAGACCAAAGCCAGGGAGAAGAGTCCGAGAGCAGGAGAAGGATTTCTCAAAACAAGAAATGGCAGGCAGATATATGGTGAACTCATCAGCGTTCCCATCTCCCATGCAGGAGAGGATGCTATCCTTCTGCTCATCCGTGATAAAACAAGTCAGCGGATGCAGGAACAGGCATTGATTGAGAGCGAGCGCAGGTTTCGTGAGATGGCTGATCTCCTGCCCGAACCACTTTTTGAAGCTGATACGAGCGGAAAACTGACCTTCTGTAACCGTGGCGTTTTTGCTCTCCTCAATGCTTCACATGTAACCGATACTGATATCACCATGGCATCAGAACTGGTATCCGCGCAGGAACAACTCAGATTTTCCACCATTCTGAAAAAGGTGGCAAATGATCTGATGCCTGTGGCCGGGGACTTTATTGCTGCGGGAGATCCTTCTGATCCACGGATAATCCATCTTTCCCTGGCGCCCGTTCTTCACGACGGAGTATTTTCCGGTACCCGGGGTATTCTCATAGATATTACCGAGAACAAGCGGTACCAGGAGAAACTCCATCATATGATAGAAGAGAAGGATGTTCTCTTCCGTGAGCTGCACCACCGGGTCAAGAACAACATGCAGATAATTTCGAGCATGCTCCAGCTGCAGGAAGAGTACATCACCGATGAAGTCATTCTCTCCGCCCTTCATGATTGTGAACAGCGGATCGATTCGATGGCGCTTGTTCATGAGACATTATACCGGACCGAATCCCTGGCAGGTATCCCCTTCGGGCAATATCTGGAGGATCTCGCACAGGCAGTGACCGAAGGATTTGCAACCGTAAGGGATATCAGGACTGAGATCGATGTCGGAAGTATCATGCTCAGCCTGGATACCGCTGTCACCATCGGCCTTATTGTGAATGAGCTGATGGTGAATTCCATGAAATATGCCTTCGTGGACCGGCCGTCAGGGCTGATCACTATTCATCTGTCGTGTGAGAACGGCGGATGCACAATGCGGTATTCGGATGACGGAGTTGGTCTTCCCCCAGGATTTGATATTGAGAAGATCTCAAGTCTCGGGATGCGCCTTGTACGGATCCTTGCAAGGCAGATACGAGGATCATTACTGATTGAGAGCGAACAGGGTGCAGGAATGGTCTGCACCGTTACCTTCCCGAAACAGGCAGGAAATATATGACCCAGGTGCTTATCGTTGAAGATGAGGCAATTGTGGCGGAATCTATCGCATCCAAACTTCGCCGGTATGGATATGAAGTGATTGATACCCTTCCGACCGGAGAAGAGGCGGTAGATAAGGCTGGAAAAACACGGCCTGATGTGATCCTCATGGACATTCATCTGGCAGGAAAAATGGATGGGATACAGGCCGCAGACCGGATTTCAAGCCAGTACCACATCCCGGTGATCTTTCTGACTGCCTATGCTGATGAACAGACCATTGCCCGTGCAAAAGAGGCAGGTCCCTTTGGATATCTTGTCAAACCATTCAGAGAGCGGGATCTGTATGTGACTATTGAGATGGCACGGGAGCGATCCAGACTTGAAGCAGAGCTGGAAGCTGCAAACCGGGAACTTGATTCATTCAGCTACTCCGTCTCACATGACCTGCGGGCACCACTTATTGCCATTGATGGTTTTTCCCGTATCCTTGAAGAGACCTATGCCGGGTACCTTCCCCCTGATGGCGTTGAATGCCTGACACGAATCAGACAGGCAGCAAACCAGATGGACCAGCTTATCGAGGACTTTCTGCGGCTTTCGCGGGTCACACGGGCTCCGGTCCAGATAGAGAAACTCGATATCTCCTGTATTGCACGTGAGATCCTGGGTCAGCTGGCAACGCATGATCCAGACCGAAAGGTTCACTGGAGGGTTGAGGAAGGGCTGATGGCATTTGGAGATCCGGGCCTGTGTGAGATCGCTCTGAAAAACCTCATTGGCAATGCATGGAAGTATACGATGCATACTGATAATGCACAGGTCCAGGTTGGAAGCCTGATGCAGGGTCAGACACGGGTTTTTTTTGTTAAAGACAATGGGGCAGGTTTTCCATCCGAGAAAGCAAATCTTCTCTTCATCCCTCTGCAACGGCTTCATTCCCATCAGGAGTTTCCCGGAAATGGCATCGGCCTTGCAACAGTCCAGCGGATTGTGCACCGGCATGGCGGGCGGATATGGGCAGAAGGCGCAACCGGTGAAGGAGCAACCTTCTTCTTTACACTCCCTGAAGAGGCCGGATAACCCTGGAGAATGGTATGCCAACAGTACTCATAATAGACGACGAGGATCTTGATAGGAAAGTCCTTCACTCAATCCTGCTTTCTGCAGGGTATGAGGTAGTCGGGACAGCACGAAGCGGAGAAGAAGGGATAGAACTGAGCAGAACACTAAAACCCGATCTTGTTACCATAGACCTCATGATGCCAAAGATGAACGGAATGGAAGTTCTCATAAAACTGATGAAGGAGAATACCAAAACCAACGCTTTGATCTGTACATCAGCCCATTCTGACCCGGTTGTTGACCTTGCCATGCGATATGGAGCGAAGGGATATATTATAAAACCATTCCAGGCCAGATCCCTCCTCGCAACCGTGAAGGAAGTAATTGGATCGCCTGACCCGGCACGGATGAATGTGTGGAACTTTTAAGGATTCACAAAAAAAGGGATACATACAGATGGGAATCCTGATTGTTGACGACACAGACTTTGATCGGAATCTCCTCAGATCCATTCTGCTCTCAGCAGGGTATGAGATAACCGGCCTTGCCACTTGTGGCGAAGAGGGTATCAGGCAGTATCATGCCTTACAGCCGAATCTGGTCATGCTTGATCTCATTATGCCTGATATCAATGGTATTGAGGTTCTGCGAAGGATCAGGAACGATGCCCCTGAAGCAAAAGTGATGATGTGTACATCAGTTGGGGAAGAGAGCATGGTTGACCTGGCCAGGCGGATGGGTGCCCGGGGTTATGTGGTCAAGCCCTATATCGCAGATAATCTGCTTGGCGCAGTTCAGAAGATTCTCGGACCCCCGGTAAAAACAAGAACCGGATAAATCATTCTCTGTCGCTCTTTTCTATCAGCCATTCGGCCATTTTTCAGATATTATGAAGAAGGAACAGAAATGGTATGGACCGCGGTCCCTTTCCCATGCTGCCCTGAAATGGTCAGGCCGGCCTGGTAGTTCCCTGGTTTCAGGTAGTTATGAACCGGGTTTTCTTCCCATGAGGTGTAGCCGTCACCAAAATCCCAGAACCATACAGATGGATCTCCATCGGAAGTTGATTGAAACCGTATAGTTGCAGGGTTGCCCGGATCAAAATCCCAGGTAAATGATGCCTGAAATACATCAACTACCCCTGAATCCTGTGCCTGGCCACAGACATTTGAAACAGAATACCTGACCACATATCTTCCGGGGTTTTCATACCGGTGGAAGAATGGATCTGGTTCTGACGTTGTTGTTCCATCTCCAAGACTCCATGTTCCTGACAAGGGGTTATTTGTCACCGAACCGGTTGAGCGCTGGCTGAATCTGACCTCCAGCGGTGCATACCCGGATACCGGTTCAATGGTAATGGATGTATTCACTTCAGGAACAGTCCCCACAGAGGCATGTTTATTCATCAGTGACCAGACCTGGTTTGTTGCATCGGCAGGATAGGTGACAGAGAAGACATCATGGTGAATTCCAGGCAGAAAAACAACCGGCTGGCCACGGTCCGCAGCACCAGGATGAAACCGGTTCAGATCCCCAACCGGGAGGGAAACCGGGTGATCATGTCGTGAAGCATATCCAAACCTGGCAGTAAAAGAACCGTCAGCATTTCTGCAAACAACTCCTGATTCAGGAATAAGCATCCCGGGAGCCGGGGTCCCTGATGGTTCAGGAGTGCGGGTATCAGCAGGAGTAGCAACCGGCACGGGAGAGAGCGAGGCCATGAGGCTGTACCGGTTCAGGACAGATGTTACCATCTCCTGGTCCATGATGTACCGCGCTCC